>JAITHG010000061.1 GCA_031280075.1 Eubacteriales Family XIII. Incertae Sedis bacterium
ACATCCTATACAATCCTATACATAAAAAATCCATTCGTAATCAAAAAGAAACACCCCGGAAGGCAGTGTTGTCAACGTAGCTTCAATCTGGAGTGTTTATCTATACTTCGGAACTAGCGGGCAAACTGCCCAAGCCGAAGCGCACAGGCTACATCTTCAAGGGCTGGTACACAAAGAAGACTGGCGGCAAGAAGGTCAGCGCCAGCACCCTCTACCGGATCACAAAGAACCTCACCCTCTACGCACACTGGAAAAAGCAGTAAAACCGTAGGGTCGGCCGCATAAGACAAATAGGGGACGGTTCAATTTCTGTCTTGTCGAGACAGAAATGAACCGTCCCCATTCCGTCTTATAGAATGTACAAACATTTGCCTGCCTGCCGGATAGGTTGTATAATAACCACATCAAAAATCGGGGTTCGGAGAGTTCCTCGAATGGGGGAAGCCGCGACTTGTACCGTCTGCGGTGGACAATAATAAAAGGGGGGCAACCTATGATTCGTCACATCAGACATGAGGACATGGCGCACCTGCAGCACGGCTGGCTCGACACGCGCCATCATTTTTCGTTCGCCAGTTATTACAACCCGGACAACATGAACTTCGGCAAGCTGCGCGTCCTGAACGACGATTACGTGCGTCCGAAGACGGGCTTTGAGCTGCATCCGCACGAAGACATGGAGATCATCTCCTATGTCGTGGAGGGCGAGCTGACGCACGGCGACAGCATCGGCAACCGACAGACGCTGACGCGCGGGCAGGTGCAGTACATGAGCGCGGGCACGGGCATCTGGCACAGCGAGCACAACCTCGGCGACGAGGTGCTGCACTTCCTGCAGATCTGGATTCTGCCGGACGCGGAGGGGCACAAGCCGAACTACGGAGGGCACGCCTTCGCCTTCGAGGATCGCATCGGCAAATGGCTGCCGCTCGCGACCTCCGCAGAAGCGCCGAAGAACGATGCCCCCATCCGCCTCCATCAGGACATGCATGCCTACGCCACCCTGATCCCGGCAGGGCAGTCCCTCGGCTTTGCGGTCGGGGCGGGACGGCAGGCATACATGATCCTCATCGAAGGCGAGGCGACCGTGAACGGCATCGCCGCCCGCACGAAGGATGCCTTCGAGATCGTGGAGGAAGACATCACGGTCGAGGCAGGGACGGATGCGCACCTGGTTTTGCTGGAGATGGCAAAAGGGTGATTGAAATAGAGTATAATGTAGACGCGCGGCAATCGGGCTGCGCGTCCACGCCCGGAGGGTTCTGCCGCTTTGCACTTATTGTACGCATTTCTAATATCCATGCTTCCGCTCTTCGAACTGCGCGGCGGGCTTGTATACGCCTCGGCGTTCCAGATCCCGTTTTGGGAGGCGTTCGCCGTCTGCTGCCTCGGCAACATCCTGCCCATTCCCTTCATTCTGCTCTTCCTGCGTGCGATCTTCCGCGTCCTCGAACGCTTCAGGCTGACAGCGAAGCTCGTGCGGAGGCTCGAAGCGAAGGCGCGCAAGGCGGAACGCAGGGTGCGGAAATACTCGCTCTTCGGTCTGTTCCTGCTCGTGGCGATTCCCCTGCCGGGTACAGGTGCCTGGACGGGCGCGCTCGTCGCCGTCCTCTTTGACATCCAGATCCGCCGCGCCTTCCCCGCCATCGCGGTCGGTGTCGTCGCGGCAGGCATCATCATGTCCGTCGTGTCCTACCTCATCCCGGGGCTGTTCCTCAGCGCACCCGGGGGATGAAGCACTGCAAGAGACTGGCATACATCTTACACGTATGTTCCTCAGCGCCCCCGGGGGATGAAGGCAACCGGGAATCATGAATATTATAGAATTAATGGGTATATTATGCAATAATTGAATAATAGCCCTCAACCAGCGCTTGATGCAGGAATTCTTTTTCATGCCAAAAAATAGAATCAATAGAATATTAGAATGGCAGATGCTCGCGAAAATGTTCATTTTGCGCGCTTTATTGTGCATAATACATAAAATGCATTGACCCATACGGTTTTGCTTCTTGCAGTGGGGTGCCCACAAGTATATTTTAGACTTGCGCTTGTTGATATATACTTAACAGGCGCGGCAAAAACGTGTAGGCTATTCATCGGCACTCATCGGGCGAAAGCCCGGTTCGGGAACACTCGGTATCGCTGCTTCGTGACAGAGAGGAGGAACAGAATACGAGCATCGCACCGGACAGGTGCAACGTATCCGTTCATGTATCTATTCTAATTGTTATCCCCCCAAAAGAATAGGAGAAAACACAATGATGAATCCGACCAGAAAGACCACGCGCACGAAGGCGATCCTGATCGTCCTCCTCGTCCTTGCGATGTCGTTCAGCCTCATCGGCTGTCGCAACAGCACGGACAGCGGCGATGCCGGCGACGGCGGTTCCGATGTCGTCGACACCAACACAGAGCTCCAGCAAGGCGGTCCGAACGCAAACGAGGACGGCACCACCAACCTCGAGCAGGTCGCGCACTTCGACCCGGATTTTGACTACACGCAGAACAAGGGCTTCAAGATGAAGTACCTCGTCGTCTCGTCCGGTCCGCTCTACGAGGACTTCAGCAAGGGCGTAGAGGTCTGGGCGAAGAACATGAACATCCAGTACGATGGCATCGGTTCCGCCAACGGCGACTCCGACCTCTACATCAACATGCTCCAGGAGGCGATCGACCAGGGCTACAACTGCTTCATCCTCGATCCCGACACGAGCGTCTGGCCCACCATCATCGAGAAGCTCAACGAGTATCCCGACGTGAAGTGGATGTCCTGTATGGCACCCCCGCGCGACATCAACGCCGAGCCCGATGCCGACGGCAACTTCCCGCTGCTGCACCCGCACGTCGGCTTCGACTACTACCAGAACGGCGTCATGTGCACAGAGAAGCTCATCGAGTACAAAGAGGCGAACTGGCCGGATGTCCCGTGGGAAGAGATCGGCTTCGTCTCCTACGACTTCTCCATCGCCCCGCCGCTCCACGTGCGTACGGTCGGTGCGGAGGCAAAGTGGATGGAAGTCACAGGAATGAGCGAAGATAGCATCATCAAGATCGACACCGCCTCCGGGCAGCTCGACATGAATACCGCACAGGAGCTCGCCCAGACCGCTATCTCGACGGACACCAAGCACAAGTACTACCTCGTCAGCGCCCTCCTCGACGACTTTGCTCAGGGCGTCTCCGCCGCGCTGGATTCGCTCGGGCTCACCGACAAATCCTGCGCCGTCGCCATCGGCGGTTCCGCCGCCATCCGTCAGTGGGATGCGGGTCAGAAGGATGCATGGCAGTACGCCTTCTTCACCGCGCCGACCGTCTATGCGGAGCCCATCGTCGGTGCCATCTACGCCTTCATGGCGGGCTATGCCAACTACGACACCATCTGGCCGCAGTGGGTCAACGCGAATGACCATGGTCTTAACGACCACACCTACGCGACCATGCTCCTGCCCTCGTTCTGGCTCGACTTCGACAACTACCAGAAGTACATGGCATGGTCTGATGTCTATGCGGACTCCAACTTCTACAAATACCCGAAGGAGGGGATCACCCGGGACGACTTCTCCACGATCTCCGAAGTTCCTGACTACTACAAAGCAAAGGGATAAATTCCCTCCGGTGCACCGATTGGTACACTTCTGACGGATGCCTTCCGGGGCGGGGCAACCCGCCCCGGAAGGGCATCGTCCGTCTCGCATGACCAAAGGGAAGAAAACACAGGAACGAGGTGACAAATGGCAAAATCACTTGAACTCCAAGGCATCGGGAAGGCGTTTCCAGGCGTCCAGGCGCTGAAAGACGTGTCCTTCTGCGCCAATGCCGGCAAGGTTCTGGCGCTGCTCGGCGAAAACGGCGCCGGCAAGAGCACCTTGCTCAAGATCATCAGCGGGGACTTGCGCGGGGACGAAGGCTCGATCATCCTGAACGGGGAGGAACAGCGCTTCGAGTCCCCGAACCAGGCGCTCGCCGCCGGCATCAGCGTCATCTACCAGGAACGGCAGCTTGTCCCGGCGCTCACCGTGGCGGAGAACATCTTCTCCGGCGCGCTCCCGTCGAAGGGCTTCGGCATCGTAGACCGCCCGAAGCTGATGGCGGACGCGAAGGAAATCATTCAAAAATTCGGCATGGATATCAACCCGGAGTGGCCGCTCGGCCGCCTTTCGATCGCCTACCAGCAGATGGTCGAGATCATGAAGGCATACAGGCGCAACTCGGACGTCATCGCGTTCGACGAGCCTACAGCACCGCTCACGGACTCTGAAATAGAAATCCTCTTCAAACTGATCCGGCAGCTCAAGTCGGAGGGAAAGGTCATCATCTACGTGTCGCATCGCATGTCGGAAATCTTCCAGATCACCGACGAGATCGTCGTCCTGAAGGACGGCAAGGTCGTCAAGACCTTCGAGACGGCGCATACGCAGGAAGGCGACCTGATCAAGGCCATGGTCGGGCGCGATGTCGGGGACGTGTTCAAAAATCTCGTCCGCAACGACAAGATCGGCGAAGTCCTGCTCGAGGCGAAGAATGTCAGCACGCCCTTCGTTCGTGACATCTCCTTCAAGCTGCACCGGGGCGAGGTGCTCGGCATCGCCGGGCTCGTAGGCGCGGGGCGCACGGAAGTCGTCCGGGCGCTGTTCGGCGCAGACCCCATCATCAGCGGGGAGATCCTTCTGGAAGGCAGCCCGATCCGGCTGAAGAGCCCGAGGGATGCCATCAACCACGGCATCGCCCTCTGCCCGGAAGACCGCATGCAGCAGGGGCTCATCCCGTGGCGCTCCATCAGGGACAACGTCGGTCTGCCCGTGCTCAACCTGCTTACGTTCGCCGGTCTGTTCATGGACGAGAGGTCGAGCAACCAGCTCGCCGAGGAGGCGGTCGACCGCTATACGATCAAGACCCCTACGATCCACAACCTGACAATGATGCTCTCGGGCGGCAACCAGCAGAAGGTCATCCTCGGGCGCTGGACCTCGGACAAGCTCAGCACGAAGATCCTCATCCTCGACGAGCCTACAAAAGGCATCGACGTGGGCACGAAGGCAGAGATCTATCAGATGATCTGCAACTTTGCCCGCGAGGGCATCTCCGTCATCATCATCTCCTCGGAGATGACCGAGGTCATCAACCTCGCCGATAACGTCCTCGTCATGTGCGGTGGCAGGGTTTCGGGGTCGCTTACGCAGGCTGAGGCCACGGAAGAGAACGTGCTCAGACTCGCCATGGTTGAGTAAGGAGTCATAGAATGAGTAACAAAAAACCAAAAGAGCGGAACATCGCCAGCGTGGATGAGCAGAGCTGGGTTCGGAGATTCCTTGGATCGAAGATGTTTACGCTGCTCGCCGTGCTCATCGTCGTCATCGTCATCTTTTCCATCTGGGCAGAGCTCGTGGGCAACCGCTTCTTCTCAGGAACCACGCTCAGGAACATCCTGAACTCGCTCGTCGTCTCGTCCTTCCTCACCATCGGGGCGGGCTGCCTGCTGATCTCCGGCGAGATCGACCTGTCGCAGGCCGCCGTCGGCGCCTTTGGCGGCATCGTCATCGCCATGGCTGTGACGCGGCTCAACCTCGTTGCGAGCATAGGCATCGTCCTGACGCTGGTGCTCTGCGGTGTCTTCGGACTCATCAATGCAGTGCTCGTGAACGAATTCCGTTTCCCGTCCTTCATCGGGACGCTCGCGATGGCTTCGGTCGCCAAGGGATTGATGACCTTCATGAGCCTGAACGAATCGGGCAGTTCCACAAACGTGCCCTTCAATGATGCCACGCTCAAGGAAATCGCGACTGGCACCATCGGTGGCTTCCTCCCGAAGTCCATCCTCATCATGATCGCCGCCTTTATCATCTACGGCGTGATCCTTTCCAAGACCCGGTTCGGCAGGAAGATCTACATGGTCGGCGGCAACCGCATCGCGGCGCGCATGGCGGGCATCAACGCCAAGGCGATCTCCTACATCCTCTTCGTCAACTGCGCCGTGCTCGGCGGTGTCGCGGGGATCATGTACTCCGCCCGCATCGGGCAGGGGGTGCTCCAGGCGCTGCAGACCAACCAGTTCACCGGACTGACGGCAGCCATCCTCGGCGGCATCATGTTCGGCGGCGGCTCCGGCGGACTGGGCGGAGCTTTTGTCGGCCTTGCGATCCTGATCACGTTCCAGAGCGGAATGACGATCGTGAACGTCAGCCCCTACTGGATGACTACTTTCACCGGCGTCCTGCTCATCGCCGCCCTCGCGCTGGACTACTCGAGGACAAAGAAGATGCAGAACGCGCTCGGTATGGACTAGGGGAGGGCGGAACTATGGAACACAACAATCTTTGGCATCGTTTTATACACTCGAAGGCGGCGGTGCTCAGCGCCATCCTCATCGTCTTCGTCATCCTGATCAGCTTCTACTCGAGCGGGGTGCTCAGCGGGGAGGGCTTCGGCTCGCTGTTCACGAAGGGCTTTATGTCCGAAGGCAACCTGCGGGGCATCTTCCTCGGCATGATCGCACAGTGCGTCATCCTTTGCGGTCTCATCAGCCTGCTCATCAGCGGCAACATCGACCTGTCCGTCTCCGGACAGATGACCGTGACCCTGATGGTCTTCGCACAGCTTTGCGCCTCGTTCCCGGGACTGCCCTGGCCTGTGGTTGCGCTGCTCTGCCTCGGGCTGGGGGTCTGCCTCGGGCTGGCGAACACTTTCCTCGTGAACGTGGTCAAGATCCCTTCGTTCATCGCGACAATCGGCATGTCGTCCATCTATGGCGGCATCGCGAGCATCTGGACGCGCGGGGCAAACATCCAGATCAACCGCGAGAGCTTCATCGCCATGGGCAAGGCAGCCCTCTTCGGGCGGTTCCCCGTGCTGTTCGTCTTCGCCATCCTGCTGATCGTCCTCTACGGGCTCATCCTCGCCAAGACGACCTTCGGGCGCAGCATCTACATGATCGGCGGCAACCGGAAGGCGGCGCGGCTGTCCGGGCTGAACGCGAAGAAGATCACGATGATCCTCTTCATCAACAACAGCGTGCTCGCGGTCGTCGCGGGGCTGACATGGGCGGCGCAGATGAAGCTGGCAAGCCCTTCCGCCCTCGTGCTCGCCATGCCCGACATGCGCGTCATCGCGGCGGTCATTCTCGGAGGTGTCTCCTTCTTCGGCGGAGCGGGCTTCATCACCGGCGCGTTCGCCGGGCTGCTGCTGCTGAACGTCTTCGACAACATGCTCTCGGTGTTGCAGGTGCAGACTTTTTGGAACATCCTCATGCAGGGCTTCGTTCTGATCCTGGCACTGTTCTTCGACTACATGAGCCAGCGCAGCCTCGAGCGCAGGGTGCTCAAGGCACGATTCGGGGAATCATAAAGCATCTCCCACGGAAGGCGCGCCGCTTTGCCCGGCACGCCTTCCCTTGGAAAGAGGGCGGTGCGTCGTTTTTTCTCCAATCCCCTGAAAATATGTTTGGACGAATACTGTAATTCGTACTAAAATATAACTAGTAGGAAAGAACGGGAGGCAGATTGTATGGGAAAACTATTTCAGGACAAAGTGGTCATCGTGACCGGGAGCGGACAGGGGATCGGTCGTGCCGTCGCGCTGGCGTTTGCTGCGGAGGGCGCGAAGGTCGTGACGAACAACCGGAAGCCGGGCAGCACCGGGCGCGCGCAGCTCACGGACGAGCAGTATGCCGCGATGGGTGCCGAGGACAGGGCGAAGTTCGACAAGGCCCACGCCGAAGTCAGCGGGGACGCGGAGACGACGGCTGCCGCAATCCGTTCGGCGGGCGGCGAGGCTGTCGCCGTCTTTGCGAACATCGTGAAGATGGACGAGGCGAAGCGCGTCGTGGATGCGGCAGTGGAGCACTTCGGCGGCGTGGACATCCTCGTCAATGTCGCGGGGGCGTTCGGCAGCGGTCCGCTCCATGAACTTACGGAGGAGGACTGGGATCGCGTCACGTCTGTCAAGGTGAAGGGCTATTTCAACATGATGAAGTTCGCGATCCCGCATATGCAGAAAAAGCAGTGGGGACGCATCATCAATACGACCTCGAAGGCGCTCATGGGTGACATCATCCGGATGGCGCACTACTGCGCGGCGAACGCAGCCGCCATGGGGCTGACCCAGGGGGCAGCCTGCGAATACTTCGCGGAGGGCATCACGGTGAACAGCTTCGCGCCCTGGGCGCGGACGCGCGCATCCTACGAGGCGGACTTCGCCTTCCACGGCGACAGCGCGGTCGGCGACCTCGGCGAGTTCCCGACAGCGGAGCAGACGCCGCCTCCCGAGTCGATCACGCCCTTCATCCTCTACCTTTGCACGGACGAGGCGAAGGACATCACGGGCACGAACTTCACGCTCGCGGGCAACTCCATCAACATGAACCAGTACCCAACCATCAGCAAGTCGATCTCGAA
>JAITHG010000062.1 GCA_031280075.1 Eubacteriales Family XIII. Incertae Sedis bacterium
CAACTCCGCTTGAACAACGGAGTACATCAGCCCTTCCCCATCGCCCGGCAGCTCGCCGTTGGCAAAGAACAGGTTGCTGCTGGAATCCACGCCCATGATCCTGGTGACGAAGCCACCGCCCCCCACCGTCAGCTCATCCGTCAGCCCGTCGCCAAAGACCGCCTCATGCGCCGCCACGACGGCATCCAGCATGGACACCTTCTCGCCCGCGAATTCATCGTCATAGCCATAGGATTCCGACAGCCCCGGCTGGATGGTGAAGCGCTGCGGCGCAAGCGGAAAACCGGATTCACCGCCATGCCCGAACGAGACCGTGACCGTGATGGCGTCCGAGTCGTCCGCCGCGCTGGCGGACGGCAGCCCGCCGGGGAAGAAACCGACGCAGAGCACCAGCGCCAATGCGATCGCCAGCAGCTTCGAACCGAACCTCCTCCTACCGTACATCAATTCCTGTGTCATGTGACTGCTCCTTTCTATTACCTTCCAACCACTGGTTCATATCGCATCAAGCCCGTAGGGGTGAGCGGGGTACTCGCCCTACAGCCCGATTGCTGCTACCCCGGACGCAGCAGCCATAATGCGTCAGCTTATTTTCTTGACAGCCCCTGCAATCTTCTTGTCTGCCGCTTTCGTGCCGACCTTCGCCCAATGCGCGTAAAGCGTTTTGCCTGACACAAGTTCATAGATCGTCGCCGCGCCAATGCGCTTGCCGCCCTCCTTCGCCGTATACCAGCCCTTGAACACGTGCCCAGGCTTCGTCGGCGTCGGCAGCTTGCCCACCTTTGCGTCGAAGGCGACTGTCTTGCTGCGCTGCTTCGCGGCGAGCGCATTGCCGCCGTTTACGTTCAGCTTCACCGTGTACTTCTTTGCCGTCCAGTGCGCGTAGATGCCGAAGTCGCCGCTTGCCGGTACCACGCTCTCCGCAGTCAATTTCGTGCCGCCGCTCTTCGCGGAGTACCAGCCTGCGAAGCGGTAGCCCTTGCGCGCGGGAGAGGGCAGCGGCCCGAGCTTGTCCCCGGGCGAGTACGTCTGGCTGACCAGCGACAGCCCCTTGCCACCGTTCACGTTGAGCTTCACAGTGACCTTGGCGGGCGCGCCCGCGTCGCCGGAGGCTCCGGTGTCCGGCATCTCCACGCCGCCCCCGGTCGGCATCTCGATGATGGGCGGATTCTCCACCTTCAGCGCATCGATCGCGCTCTGCAAAGCGGCTCTGGCATCATCCACAGCCGACTGTCCCACGAGCATGTCCCCGTCCACGAGCTTTGCGGATGCCAGCGCATTTTGCAGCGCCTTCCAGCTTGCCGCCGAATAGCCCTTCCCGTTGATGACCTCCGCCGCTCCGATGGATGCCTGCAGCGCTGTCTTGTCCGCCGGGACGAGCACGAGATCCGGCAGCGCGCCGAAGTAGGGGGCGTTGCTTCCGGTGGACGCATCCAGATTGGCACCGAGACCGAGGTCCGGGATGGAGCGGTGCGCACCGAGCGGCGAGCCCAGGTGGTTGATGTGAATCTGACCGCCCGTCAGCACGTTGTGGTCGCCGTCCGTTATCGTATACTTGATGGCATTGACCTGCGAGATGTTGTACTGCACGCCCTTGCCCCGCACCTCGGTGCCCGACCGATCCCAGTAGGACACGAAACCAGTCCCGCCAAACCCGGGGTTGTAGATGCCGGAAAGTTTGTGGACAGGTGTCTCGAGCCCGTCAAAGCTGACCGTCACGGTATCCCCTACGGCGGGGTCTTTTCCTGGATGCGTCTCGTTGTCGATGCGGATGCCGAGCCCGCGCGCCTTCACGACATGGTAGCGCACGGCATCGCCCTTCCTGACTTCGATGATGTTTCGCCCTTCCTTCAGCGTCACCGTGAAGCTGCCGTCCGCAGCGGGGCTGTAGTCAGTCCAGCCTGCCCCCCACGCCTTGTCGGCAACCGGGTCGTGCACGCGCACGCCCGCACCTGCCTCCGGCTTGAAGGAATACGAATAGCCGCTCTGCCGGCCCTTGTCGAAGTAGTAGGTGTCGAAGTCGTTGCGGACATCGATGCCCGTCGTCACCGACCCGCCGCCGTCCACATTGAACACCACGGTGCCAACGTTGTGGCGCGCGATGCCGTTGAACACGGCGTGGTTGCCGCCCTCGTCGAAGTTGATGGGGTCGTAGGTGATCTTGAGGACGCTCACGCCCGGCTTGACAGGCGTCACGATGACCTGGTCGCGCCCCGGTGTCCCGGTCTGCTCGATCGTTATGCTGTCCCCCATCAGTTCATAGGTGAAGTCCGGCTCGACGAAGTAATTGAAGACCACGCCCTCCATCGCCTGCCAGACGCGCATGACATCGAGGCGCATCGGGTCGCCGCCCGCAGCCAGGTTGAATGAACCGGTGTCGTCCGCGTTCGTGTACACATCGGCCTCGCGGGCGTTGACACCGGGCGTGAAGCCGCTCAATGGGATCAGGTCGATGTCGATGGTCGTCCCGTGGGCGGAGAGGTTGTGGAAGCGTGCGTCTTTGAGCGTCTGTCCGTGTATGTACGCCTCGCTGTGGATGGACGTGTTCAGAGGCAGCTTCACCTCGTAGACATCGTAGGCATCGTCCGAAGCAGCTGCGTTGAGGAACATCCGGAAGCTCTTGAATACCGTATAGTGGATGCCTTGTTTTTCGTAGAAACCTATAGTCGCTCCCTTGGAGACGCGCACGGTTGTGACCTCGCTGGGCGCGAACAGTTCGGTGATTGCTGCCCGAAGAGCCTGCTCTGCGCGATAGACCCTGCCCAGCGACGCGTCATCAGCGTCAGATGCTGCCCG
>JAITHG010000115.1 GCA_031280075.1 Eubacteriales Family XIII. Incertae Sedis bacterium
GTCCGTCTTGACATCAAAGGTCTCCGGCAACCCCTTCGCGTAGACCTCTGCCGCGAAGGCATCGAGCATGGACGGATCCTGCAGATAGTACGTCCCGGAGACGCGGATGCCGTTCATGCCGCTGACCATCTCCTGGATGACGGTCTCATAAGTCGTGAGGATCTCATTGCGCCGATTCGTGTAGGCGTTCTGCATCGCCCCCTCCGCGTATTCGTCCGTCAGGTCGTGGTAGGTTCCGACGACGGTCAGCGTGTAGGCGATGGGTGCGGTGGTCTCCGATTCCGTCTCCATGTCCAAGCTGCGCAGCTCGCCCGCGAACTCAAAGCTGTCGCCCAAGGAGATGCCGTTCAGCTCCGCGAGATCCGCGCTGACGATGCACTCGTTCAGCGCCTCGGGCATCCTGCCGTCCGCGAGCTGCCTGCTGCCGTCCTCAAATTCTTGGAACTGCCCGCCGAGCAGGTTCATGAAGTAGGACATCGGCTGCTGCTCCGCATCGTCGCCCTCAGCCGTGCTGCCCGCCGCGCCGCCCGCCGCGCCGCCCATGCCCATGCGGACAGGTCCGCCGCCGCCCCCTAGGTCTTCCGCCACCGCCGCAAGCCCGTCGCAGACGAGCCCGGTGCTCGCCGTGTAGACGCTGCTTTTCAGATACTCCGAATTCCCGAAGTCGACATACATCCCCGGTTCGATGGACGGCATCTGGATGCGCACGCGCCCGTCCGTGCTCGCCGCCATCGCCTCTTCGCGGATCTTGTCGACATTCGGCTGGATGAGGACTTCCGCCCCGAAGCGGCTCTTGTAATCGTCGATGATGCCCCCCGCCGTGTTGTTGATCATCAGCGAGATGACCGTCACGACGATGACCGCAAGGATGACCCCGCCGATGAGAAGGTACCGCCCCTTGTTGCGCAGCACATTGCGCAGCGCGTTCTCGAAAACATACATGTCATTTGCCTCCTTCCAGAACCATGCGACCTTGGCATTGCTTGTTGTAGAATAATTACAGTATAAAGAGGCAATCTAACCGGAATCTAATGCTGGCTCCAGCGCCATGCAGGGTCATCGCACATTGCTAAGATCCAGCTCCATGCGGAACAGCACGCCGTCCCCTTCGTTTGCGAGCGAATAGGCAATGCACATGCGCTCGAGCGCCTGTTTCACGATGGTCAGCCCCAGCCCGTTGCCACCTTGCGAGGACGTGCGTGCGGCATTGGCGTGGTAGAAGGGCTCAAACAGTTTTGAAAGCAGGGTCTCGGGGATACGCGCCTTGCGGTTCAGGATCAGGAGCGCCGTCTTGCCATGTGCCTGCTCCGCGCGGATACGGATCTCCCCGTCCTCCCCCGTGTTCTGTACAGCGTTGCGCACGATGTTGGAGAGCGCCTTTTCGAAGAGGGTGGGGTCGAGCATGCACACGATGTCCCCCGCCACGTCCGTTTCGATGCGCAGCCCCTTCTGCAGGGCGGCGGGGCGGTGTACGTCCAGCACGTTTGCGACCGTCTCCGGCAGGGAAACGGGCACGCGGATCGTCCGCAGTTTCTCGTCGCCCGTCTTCATGACATCGAGGATCTCCGTGACGAGCCCGCTCTGCGCCTCCATGAGCTTCATGCACTCGCGTAGATACTTCGGCTGCTCTTCCGGTTCTACGACCCCGGAGAGGATGCCCTCCAGGATGGAGGATGCCGCCGCGATGGGCGTCTTGAGTTCGTGGGAGGCGGCGGAGAAGAAGTAACGCTGGTTTTCTTCCATCTCGCGCTCGCGCTCGATTTCCCGTTCTAACATGAGGATGGTCTCCTTCAATTTTTCGTACATCTTATAGACATCTGCCGCCAGCCCGCCGATCTCGTCGCCACGCGGGCGCGGGGCGGGCACGTCCTCCAAGGCGGACATGCGGTGCGTGTCGTGGGCGATGGAACGGATGGGCGTGGCGATGCGGCGCGCGAAGAGGAAGGCGGCGAGCAGGGCGAAGACGACGGTTGCGCCGAGCGCCAATGCGATCGTCCCCCGAAATTCGTCATAGACGGCATTCTGCAGCAGCGGGCTCGCTACGTAGAGCCGGATGCCGTTCTGCGCGAGCGTCATGACGAGCGCCCGCGACCCCTTGGCATCGAGCATCGTGAAGTGACCGTCCCGCAGCGCGCCGCCGCTGAGTCTCGCGATTCTCACCTTGCCGGGACCCTGCCCTTGCTGCCCGGTCAGGGCAGTGAGCGCGCCCGTGTCCGCAATCCCCGGAAACCACACACTGGCGGGTGCCTCACGGATCTGGGAATCCGGCATCTTGAATCCGTCGGTCTCAAAGAGGATGTCCCCGTCCTCGTCCTCAAACCGGAAGCGAAGCGAGTCGTTCCCCTCCTGGAAACTCCGCGCGAAGTCGGCGATCTCCGCCTCGCTCTTGCCGTGCAGCTGTGCGAGCAGGGGCTGGAAGGTCTGCGCCGCCTGCCGCTGCTGCGTGAGGGTCACTGCCATGCGGATCTGCTCCGAGTAGAACATGTACAGCACGCCGATGACGAACGAGAGGATCAGGATCGTGTACAAAAACACCTTCCAGAAGATGCCAAGGCCGGATCTAGTTCCCTTCATCGTCTACCTCCAGTACATAGCCGAGCCCCTTCACCGTGCGGATGAGCCCCGGCGGCAGCTTGTCGCGGATCTTCTTCAGGCTCGCATGGATGATGCCCTCATTGCCGTCGAAATCGTAGCCCCAGATGCGGACGAGCATGGTCTCGTGCCGAATGATGCGCCCTTTGTTCATGGCGAGCAGCTTCAATATTTCGAACTCCTTTGGCGTAAGGGTAATCGACTTCCCCCCGCACTGGACGCTGCAGGTCTCGGGGAAGAGCGTCAGCCTGCCCGCGCGGATCGTCTCCTTGAGCGCACCGCTGCGCCGCAGCAACGCCTCCGCGCGCTTGACGAGGATCTGCATGGAGAAAGGCTTCTTGATATAGTCGTCGGCGCACAGCTCGAAGGCGCGCAGCTGGTTCTCGTCGTCGGAGAGCGCCGTCATCATGAGCACGGGCGTATCGTGGAGTTTGCGCAGCTCCTTCAGAATCTCCTGCCCGCTCATGCCCGGCAGCATGATGTCGAGCAGGATGAGGTCGAAGGCGCGCTCATAGATCCGCGCCAGCGCCTCCTCCCCGTTCGCGCAGCACTCAGTGGAATAGCCCTCCTTCGACAGGAAGCGCTCTGCCATGCCGCTGATGTTCGGGTCGTCCTCCACGATC
>JAITHG010000174.1 GCA_031280075.1 Eubacteriales Family XIII. Incertae Sedis bacterium
CTACCCTGCAGAGCCTGCGCCCTTGCCTCCGTGCCGGCATCCGTGTCTGCACCCGTGCCGGCACCCGCATCCGCACCCGCCCCGTCCGGCAGGGTTTCCAGCCGGACGGCAATCCCGAGGGATTCTGCCTGCCGCCGGACGGCATTCTCGTAGGCGATGGCATCCGGACGCGCGCCGACGCGCACCAGGGCAAGCGTCGGACTGATACCCCGCGCGCCCAGCGCCTGCACGCGCACGCCCAGCCCTTCCAGCAGGGCGGCGGCGGCTGCCTTTCCGTCAAGCAACCTCGTCATGTGCGCCGGAACCCTTCTTCGATGCTGCAGTAGAGCTTCTCCGCGCGCGGCAGGTACTCACCGAGCAGCGCCGATCCTCGGTCGTTCAGGCGCGCCGCGTATTCCGCGTCCCGCATGGCGACCGTGTTGACGGCCACGTTCAGCCAAGCGGACTGCATCGCCGCCCGGCAGAGCGCCGCCCCGCAGCCCGCGTCGCTGACGGCGAGCCGGTTGCCGCGCAGGGCGAGGGCTTCCAACAGCTCCAATGCCTCCGCACAGCGCTCCATGATGGCGAGCGGGTTCTCCGCCGCGTCCTTCAGCGCCGCCTCCATGACGCGCGCCTTCTCCGCCTTTTCTTCGTCCGTGCCAGACGGCATGCGGTATGCGCCCGCGAGGGGATCGAAGCCATCGGCATCCTTCTGGATGAGTTCGAGCAGCTCCTTCTGCACGCGGTAGGCGGACACTTTCAGCTTCTTCATCTCGTCGTCCGCGTTCGCGTAGTTCGGCTTGCCGATGGTCAGGTTTGCGACCATGCCGCCCAGAGCGATCCCGAGCGCCCCCGCGAGCGCAGAAGCCCCCCCTCCGCCGGGTGTCGGCTTCCGGCTCGAAAGCTGGAAGACGAATTCCGTCACATCCAGTTCTGCTAGGTGTTTCTTTTCCATGAGTTTCGTCCCCCCTCTCAGTATAGCCCGGTGATCACTCCATATGCATCCACGTCGATCTTCTCCGCCGACGGTGTTTTCGGCATACCCGGCATCGTCATGATCTCGCCCGTGAGCGCGACGACGAAGCCTGCCCCTGCCGAGATGCGGATGCCCCGCACCGCCATTGTGAAACCGTCCGGCGCACCGAGCAGGGCAGGGTTGTCCGAAAAACTGTACTGCGTCTTGGCGATGCAGACGGGCATGCCGCCGAAGCCGAGCGCCTCGGCCTCCGCGATCTGCCGCCTTGCCTCCGGTGAAAACAGGACATCGGCGGCGTGGTAGACCTTCGTCGCGACGAGGCGGATCTTTTCCTCGATTCCCTTGTCAAGCTCGTAACAGTAGCGGAACTCCGCCGGTTCGCGCAGCAGCTCCAGCGTCAGCGCCGCAAGGTCTGCCCCCCCGGCGCTGCCGTGCGCCCAGACATCGGACAGGGCGACGCGGATGCTGCGCTCACGGCAGGCATCCCGCACGAGCGCAAGCTCACGCTCCGTGTCGTCCGGGAAGCGGTTGATGGCGACGGCGACAGGCAGCCCGTACACCGTGCGGATGTTCTCCACGTGGCGCAGGAGATTGGGCAGCCCCTGGTTCAGCGCCGCGAGGTCCTCCGTGCCCAGCGCGTCCGTCGCCGCACCGCCGTGATGCTTGAGCGCACGGACGGTCGCGACGACCAGGGCAGCGTCCGGCACGAGCCCGGACATGCGGCACTTGATATCGAAGAATTTTTCCGCGCCAAGGTCTGCCCCAAAACCCGCCTCCGTGATGACGTAGTCGCCGAGGGCGAGCGCAGTGCGGGTGGCGACGACGGTGTTGCAGCCATGTGCGATGTTCGCGAAGGGTCCGCCGTGCACGAAGGCAGGCGTGCCCTCGAGCGTCTGGACGAGGTTGGGCTTGAGGGCATCCTTGAGCAGGGTCGCCATCGCGCCCTCCGCCTTGAGCATGCCCGCCGTGACCGGCTCGCCGGTGAGGCTGTAGCCTACGATGACGCTCGCTAGGCGGTGCTTGAGGTCGCTGATGTCCGACGCCAGGCAGAGGATCGCCATCGTCTCCGTGGCGACCGTAATGTCGTAGGCATCCTCGCGCGGGAAGCCGCCGAGCACCCCGCCCAGCCCGTCGGTCACATGCCGAAGCTGCCGGTCGTTCACGTCCACGCAGCGATGCCAGGTGACGCGCCTCGGATCGATGCCCAGCTCGTTCCCATGGTAGATGTGGTTGTCGATCATGGCGGCGAGCAGGTTGTTCGCCGCCCCGATGGCGTGCATGTCCCCCGTGAAGTGCAGGTTGATGTCCTCCATGGGCGCAACCTGCGCATAGCCCCCGCCCGTCGCACCGCCCTTCACCCCGAAGACCGGTCCCTGCGAAGGTTCGCGCATGGCGACGATCACGTTCTTGCCGCCCGCGCGCAGGGCATCGGCAAGCCCGATGGTGATCGTCGTCTTGCCCTCGCCCGCAGGCGTGGGGTTGATGGCAGTGACCAGCAGCAGCCTGCCGCGCTTCTTCCGCTCCGCCGACAAGACTACGAGGGGATCCACCTTAGCCTTGAAACGTCCATAGTGCTCGAGGCAGGCGGGATCCAGCCCGATGTCCCGTGCGATTTTGTCTATCGGCTTCAACATTGTCCCCTGTGCAATCTCGATGTCGGTCTTCATGCGGCATTTCCTTTCTTTTGCAATCCTTGCGAGCATCCCATGTACCCGCGCCGGTATTCGGCAGGCGACCGGGGGCGGCCGTCCAATGGCGCATTCCCATGTGCGCGCGGGATTCACAGCAACTTGAGTGTAAAAAAATCATCCCCCACGCATAAATCTTACCATATTCTGCAGCCCGTTGATAGAGGAAGGCAGGCTTTTCAGGCTGTCCGCAGAACAGCGCGCGGGAATCGGCTGCGAAAAAAACCGCCCCGTTTGTCAGCGGGACGGCTCAACTCCTGTCAACCCTCGCAATGCGAGGCAGTATGCGTGTTTACTGGGGTGCCTTGGCTGCACGGATCTTTGCGGATTTGCCCGTGCGCTCGCGCATGAAGTGAAGTTTTGCACGGCGTACAAACCCATGCTTGACGACCTCCACCTTGTCGATCTTCGGCGTGTGGAAGGGGAAGGTCTTCTCGACACCCACGCCCGATGCAATGCGGCGCACCGTGAAATTGCGTGCGATTCCGCCCCCCTGGATCTTTAGGATATAGCCCTCGAAGATCTGGATCCTCTCGCGGCTGCCTTCCTTGATCTTGATATGCACCTTGACGGTATCGCCGACCCGCAGATCCGGGATGTCTGTCCTGAGATAATCCTGCGTGACTGCTTCCATTACATTCATTTCAAATTCCTCCGTATACTGCCATCCCGGCTGCGTTCTTGACCCTGTCCGATTGAAGTGTCAGCGGAACGTTCGTGACAGCGGTAAATATGATATCACGTCTCCAGGGCAGAGCGCAAGCAAAATCCATTTTTTCTCCCCTATGCCATGTCTCCGCAATTGGCGTGATTGGCGGCTACTGCCTCATGGTCTACAGGAAGCTCAAGCGATGGATCGGGGATGGACCGAGGGTGCGCAGCCCTTCGTAGTGCGCCTTCGTGCCATAGCCCTTGTTGGACGCGAAGGCATAGCCGGGGTACTCGATGTCGTATTGCCGCATCAACCGGTCGCGGCGGACCTTCGCGACGATGGATGCCGCTGCGATCGAGACGCTCTGCGCGTCCCCCTTGACGATGGCAGTGCAAGGGATGCCTGCCTCCGTCAAATGGATCGCATCCACGAGCAGCCTGCCGATGCGCGCCCCTACACCCTGCGTCCGGGCGAGCGACTCTCCTGCCTCGAGCACGGCCGCGGCCATCGCCTTCCGCGTCGCAGGCACGATGCCCTCCGCGTCGATCCGCTCATGCCCCACCGAGCCGTAGCCGATGGCGAGCGCCTCCGCCAGGATCTCTTCGTACAGCGATTCCCGCCGCTTCTCCGTCAACTTCTTGGAGTCGTCGACGCCGAGCACAGAAAAGCCCTCCGGCAGGACGACGCATGCCGCACAGACCGGACCGGCAAGCGGACCGCGCCCGACCTCATCCACGCCCCCCACATAGGCGATGCCCCGAGCCCAAAAGCCGTTTTCAAACTGCTTCATATCGGCGAGCCGCTGCTGCAGCGTCGCCTCCCGCTCCTGCCTGTTCAAACGCGCCCCCTAGTCTTCGCGCCCATGGGCAGCCTCCAGCGTGATCCTCCCGATGCGTCCTGCGCGGAATTCGTCGAGCAAGAGCCTGCCGACCCTCTCGTAGTCAATGCGTTTGCCCGGCAGGATGCAGCCACGCCGACGCGCCACGGCATCCATGTAGGCGAGGGCTTCCTCCGTGTCGGCAAGCCCCTCTGCACGCTCGCCTTCGGGCGTGAACCATTGCGTATCGTCAGGCTCCAGCCCATACCGCGCCGTCAGCACATCCCTGTACCGGCTCACCAGCACACGCAACAGTTCCAATGCCAGATCCGGCACATCCAGTATTTCGTCGCGGATCGAGCCGCAGAACGCCAAGTTGCGTCCGACATCAGGATCCTCGAACTTCGGCCACAGGATGCCGGGCGTGTCCAGCAGCTGCATCCCGTTCTCCAAGGTGAGCCACTGCTTGCCCTTCGTGACACCCGGACGATCTCCCGTCATGGCGGCCTTCCGCCCGGCTAGGCGATTGATCAACGAGGACTTCCCCACATTCGGGACACCGACGATCATGATGCGGAGCCTGCCTTGCTTCGTCCTTTCCTTTTCGATGCGCGCAAGTACAGACAGGAGGTGCTTCACGCCCTCCCCGCTCACACTGTTCAGGGCAAGCGCGGCATCCGGCTTCATCGCGCCGCACCATGCCCGCGTCGCGCGCTCATCCGCGAGGTCAGACTTGTTCAGCGCCAGCACGCGAGGTCTGCCCGACGTCAGCTCCTTCAGGATCGGGTTGCGGCTTGACACGGGGATGCGCGCATCGCATACCTCGACGACCGCGCCAACAAGCCGCAGGTTTTCCGCGATCAGCTCCCGCGTCTTCTTCATATGTCCAGGGTACCAGTTGATGTTTTCCATTCAAGCAGTATACCATATCCGAGCGCAAGAATCCCCCAGCCGTTCCTGCGCAGTTCCGGAACCTTGCCGGAACTATACTCCTCTCCCACAACGGAGCAATGATCTTCAGCTACTGCCTCAACGAAGCTGCGTTCTTGACCCTGTCCGATTGAAGTGTCAGCGGAACGTT
>JAITHG010000235.1 GCA_031280075.1 Eubacteriales Family XIII. Incertae Sedis bacterium
GCATCATCACACGAAAGGAGATCCTAGAAAGCCTGAGCGGGACAGAGATAGACCCGGGTCAGGCAGACGTGTTTTTCGAACGGCTCTATGGGGCGGGCATCGAGATCCTCAACGAGGACGGAGAGGACGAGCCGGACTACGACGACCTTCTCGCCCTCGAAGAGGAAGACGAAGAGGACGAGATCGAACCGAGTGCAGTCACGCGGGCGGGGGAGATCGACTTGGCCGCCACCCTGCCCAAGGGCGTGGCGGTGGACGACCCCGTGCGCATGTACCTCAAGGAGATCGGAACGGTTCCCCTCCTGACCGGGGAAGAGGAAGTAGTCCTTGCCAAACGCATGGAGGCAGGTGACGAGGCGGCGAAACAGAAGCTCTGCGAGGCAAACCTCCGGCTGGTCGTCAGCATCGCAAAGCGCTATGTGGGACGCGGCATGCTCTTCCTCGATCTCATCCAGGAAGGAAACTTCGGGTTGATCAAGGCGGTCGACAAGTTCCAGTGGGAGAAGGGATTCAAGTTCAGCACGTACGCGACCTGGTGGATCCGCCAGGCCATCACGCGCTCCATCGCCGACCAGGCGCGGACGATCCGCATCCCCGTGCACATGGTCGAGACCATCAACAAGCTCATCCGCATCCAGAGGCAGCTCCTGCAGGAATTCGGGCGCGAGCCGACCCCTGCGGAGATCGGCAAGGAGATGGAGATCTCCGAGGAGAAGGTGCGGGAGATCCTGAAGATCTCGCAGGAGCCCGTGTCGCTTGAGACTCCGATCGGCGAGGAGGAGGACAGTCATCTCGGTGACTTCATCCCGGACGAGGATGTCCCTGCCCCGGCGGATGCGGCCGCTTTCTCGATGCTGAAGGAGCAGCTCATCGATGTCCTGAAAACCTTGACCGAGCGGGAACAGAAGGTGCTCATCCTGCGATTCGGGCTAGACGATGGCCGGGCACGGACGCTCGAGGAGGTCGGCAAGAAGTTCGACGTGACACGCGAGCGCATCCGCCAGATCGAGGCGAAGGCTCTGCGCAAGCTTCGCCATCCGAGCCGCAGCAAGAAGTTGAAGGACTACCTTGAGTAAAAACGCGGAGCGGCTTGCCGCGCTCGCGGTGCATGTCGGGCGCTGCAACGCAGTGGCGGACATCGGCACAGACCATGGCTGGCTGCCGATCCGCCTGTACAGGGAGGGGCTGTGCCGGAAGCTCATCCTGACGGACATCGGAGAGGGACCGCTCGCCAGGGCACGGGCAAATGTGGAGGCGGTCTTTGGGGAAATCCCGTCGGCGTTCTCCCTGCGGCAAGGTGACGGACTGGTGCCGCTTGCGAAAGGCGAGGCGGACGTATGCGTGATCGCGGGCATGGGCGGCGAGACGATCGCCGCCATGATGGACGCAGCAGGGGAGAAGGCGCGAAGCATCAGAAAATACGTGCTGCAGCCACGTTCCAAATCAGACAGACTCCGGCAGTTTTTGTGCGACAACGGATACCGTATCGCCGATGAGGATCTGGTACCGGAGCGTGGCAGGATCTGCGAGATCATCCTTGCGGCACCGCTTCCGTTACAAGCAGCGGACAGCAGCGAAAAGACCCAGCCCGCACAACCATCCCAGGAGGAACTGCTACGGGCGAAAAACCACCCGCTCCTGGAAGAATTCTTGGAAAATAAAGCGAGGATCGCCGCGCAGATTGCGACCGCCCGCAACAGACCGTTGGTGCAAGTGCCCCGCGCGCGCGCCGATTGCCATATTAAGGAGTGACACCCATGACCCTATCGACAGACAGACTGATTCATAGTATAGAAGAAAAATATCCACCTGCCCTCCAGGAAGAGTACGACAACTGCGGGTGGCAGATCGACCTGCGGCGCGACGACACGGAAAGTGTGCTCGTGGCACTCGAGGTCACGGGGCGCGTCATCGACGAGGCGAAGGAACTGGGCGTGGGGCTGATCCTCACGCACCACCCGCTGGTCTTCATGCCGCTGCGACGCATCGACACGGGTGCGGGAGACCCGGTTGGCGAGTATGTCGTACGCCTTATCAACGCTGGCATCGGCGTGTATTCCGCCCATACCTCCTTCGATGCGGCCGAGGACGGCATGAACGATGCCTTGGCGCGCGCGTTTGGGCTTTCGGATGTCAAGGGCTTCCCCTTACGCGGGTCGGGCGCATCCTCGATTGGGCGCAGCGGGATGCTGGAGCCGCCGCTGCCATTCGGGGAGGTCATCGCCCGCGCCGAGCAACACTTCGGGATGCGTGGGCGGCTCAAGACCATCGGGGATCCAGCGAGGATGATCCGGAAGGTAGCGCTCTGCGGTGGAGGGGCAGGAGAGTATGTCCTGTCAGCGGTGCAGGAGGGCATGGATCTCTACATCACGGCGGATCTGCGGCACCACGAAGCGCAGTTTGCACGCGAACGGGGTCTTGCCCTCATCGACGGCGGGCACTGGGGCACGGAGAAGATCTTCGTGTCTGTGATGTGCGGCTTCCTCCAGCATGCCTTCGGCGATAGCCTTCGTATCATCGCGTCGCAGGTCTCTGCCGACCCGTACCTTCCTTGGGGGGAGGACGACTGACATGGACAAGGTCAACACGAAGAAGACATCCTATCTGCTGAAACGCTTTGTTCCATACTTCCGCAAATACACAGGAACGCTCGCGCTCGACCTGTTCTGCGCCCTGCTCACGACGGCCTGCGACCTCGTCCTGCCCATGATCGTGCGTCTGCTGACGAACACGGTCGTGGAAGCGCCGGAAAACCTGACGCTGCGGATGATCCTGTCTGTCGGGGGCATCTATCTCGGACTGCGCGTCATCGACATGTTCGCCAACTATTATATGGCGGACATCGGGCATGTGATGGGCGCGCGGATTGAGACGGACATGCGCCGCGACCTCTTCTCGCACCTGCAGGGGCTGTCCTGGTCGTACTACAGCGAAACGAAGGTTGGGCAACTCATGAGCCGCATTACGAGCGACCTGTTCGACGTGACGGAGTTTGCACACCACTGCCCGGAGGAGTACTTCATCGCGGTGGTGAAGATCGCTGTGGCCTTCGGAATCCTCATCGGGGTGAACGTACCGCTGACGCTCATCATCTTCGCCATCCTCCCTGTCATGGTCTGGGCAGCCATGCGCTGGCGGGTGCGGATGCGCACGTCCTTCAAAAAGCAGCGAAACCAGCTCGGTGAGATCAATGCGCGCGTCGAGGACAGCCTGCAGGGCATCCGGGTCGTGAAATCG
>JAITHG010000247.1 GCA_031280075.1 Eubacteriales Family XIII. Incertae Sedis bacterium
CACGCCCTCCTGCAGCATCGCCCCCCAGTCGGACTGCGGCAGCTTTACGCCGAGTCCGAGGAAGCTCAGCGAGGCAAGCGCCATGATCGCCATGCCAACGTCGAACGTAAGCTCTGCAAGAAGCGTCGGGACGCAGTTGGGCAAAATGTGCCCGAAGACGATGCGCCTGTCCGAGTAGCCAAACGTCCTGCATGCCTCGACATACGGCTTGGCGCGCTCGGTCAGCGTCAGAGTCCGCGTGAGCTTGGAGATCATCGGGATGTAGACGATGCCGATGGCAGTGACCGCGACCACACTGCCGCGCCCGAATGCCGCGACGAAGAGGAAGGCGAGGAAGAGCGCCGGGAAGCAGAGGATGAAGTCCCACACGCGCATGACGATCCAGTCCAGCCTCCCCCCGTAATAGCCGCAGAGCAGCCCGAACGGGATCCCGATGAGGACGGAGATGCCGACGGCGAGCAGCGCGTTGACGAGCGTTGTCCGCCCGCCGTAGAGCAGGCGCGTGAACTGGTCGCGCCCCAGATTGTCCGTCCCGAGCCAGTGCTGCGCGGACGGTGTCTGCAGGGTCTCCGGCATGCTGGGCGCGTTCGGGTCGAAGGGTGTCAGCTGCGGTCCCAGGAGCGTGCCGACCAGGATGAGTGCGAGCAGCACCAGGCAGGCGGAGACAGGGATCGTGAAGAAGCGCCCTTTCATGCCAGCCCTCCCTGCCGCAGGGACACGCGCGGGTCGATCAGGACGAGCACCGCGTCCATGACGAAGCTGATCAGCAGGAAAACGAAGAGAAGCAGCAGGAGCAAGGTCTGCGTGATCGGGTAGTTGTATTCCTTGATTGCGGAGACGAGCAACGAACCAAGCCCCGGCAGTGAGAACACAGTCTCGACGAGCACGGCACCCGAGATGGCGGTGCCCACCATCATGGAGGCGATCGTCAGCACGGGGGGCATGGCGTTGCGGAAGCCGTGCCGCACGATGATCGCCGCCCTGCCCAGCCCCTTCGCACGCGCAGTCCGCACGTAGCCCTGCTTCATCTGCTCGACCATGCTGCTGCGCGTCACGCGCACGATCAGCGCCATGGGCACGAACGAGAGCACGACGGCGGGCAGTACGATGCGCGCGACGTATTCCCCCGCGTTGCCGTAGCTGCCGACGAAGGAATACGAGGGGAAGAACCGCGCGCAGACCAGGATGGACACGATCGCCATGACAAAGCCCGGGGTGGAGGCAAGGAGGAGGGAGACCATGGAGATCCCGGTGTCCAGCCCCGTGTTCTTCCGGAGCGCGGAGAGCGTGCCCAGCAGGATCCCGAAGATCCACGCCAGCACCATGCTGATGGCGACGAGCCCCACCGTGACCGGGACACGCGGCGCGATCAGCCCGCGCACATCCTGGCGGTTCACATAATCATGCCCCAGGTCACCAGAGAGCAGCCCGGTCGCCCAGTCGCCGTACTGGGCGAGCAGCGGCTTGTCCAGACCGAAGCGCAGCGCAAGCTCCGCCTTCGCCGCCTCGGTCGCCCCTTTGTCGCCCCCGAGCACCACGAGCGGGTCTACGCCCAGCGCCCTCGGCACGAGGAACACGAACATCGACACCAGCACGAGCATGGCGCACATGGCTCCGATCCGTCTTCCGAGATACGTTGCAGTCTGCCGCACATTCATAGGGTGTCTGCCTCACCGCAACCGGATCTTCTCGTGCTTCTCGATCTGAAGCACCTTGCCATCCTGGATGATGATCGTGACGGATCCGAAGTCGATGCCGTCGATGTAGGCGAGCAGCCTGTCCAGATCCTCAGCGGGGATGCTGTGCCTCCATTCGGTGTCTTTCTGTGTGGTCTCTGTATTCATGGTCTTCCTCTGTCCACCTATAACTTATATAACATATATGTATTATATAATATAGCGCGCTTTAATCATATTCGCTGCCGGTCTGCCTGTCAAGCACTTTTCTTGCTCATGCCCAGACCGCCCCTTCTAGGCGCAGACGGTCGACCTCCGCGTCGTCCATGCCCAGCATCTCCCGCAGGATCGCGCGCCCGTGCTCGCCTGCCTCGGGGTCGAGCGGGTTTTCGCCCGGCGCGATGCCGATGCTCTGCCCGTCGAACAGGACGGGCGTGTTGTAGGTCGCGACCTTTCCAAGCCGGGGGTGCTCGATGTCCACGACCATCCCGCGCGCGCGCAGGTGCGGATCTTCCAGCAGATCCGCGACGTCGCGCACCTCGCCGCAGGGCACGCGCAGCTTGCGGCAATACGCCATCAGCTCGTCCGCCGTGCGCGTCTTCGCCCAGCCGGCGAAGATCCGGTTCAGCTCCAGGAGCGCCTCCGCGCGCTTCGCGCCCGCCGCCTCCCCGTCCCCGCCGTAGTCCCGGGCGATGTCGTCCCTGCCGATGCCGCGGTACATGGACGCGACGCGATCCCCGCCCACCGCGCAGACCATCACCCACTTGCCGTCGCTGGTCTCAAAGGCATCCCAGGGCGCGCCGAGCGGATCCGTGTTGCCGCGCCTTGGCAGCGCGTCGCCCGTGATGCTCGCGCGCACGACCGATTCCTCCAGGACGGAGAAGACCGCGTCCATCATGCCGACCTCCACGCGCTTCCCTTCGCCCGTCCGGCTCCGCTCGAGGATCGCTGCCACGATGCCGAAGGCGAGGTACAGCCCCGCGATTGCGTCTGCCACGGCAGGTCCGGTCTTCAGGGGCGCGCCGCCCGCAAAGCCGCTCTGCGCCATCAGACCGCCCATCGCCTGTGCCACGGGGTCTACCCCCGCGAACGCCGCATACGGTCCGAAAGTCCCAAAGCCGTGGATGGACGCGTAGACCAAGTCCCGCCTCTCCCGCTTCAGCTGTTCGTAGCCGAGCCCCAGCTTCTCCATCGTGCCCGGTACAAAATTCTCGACCACCACGTCGCTCCCGGCGGCGAGCTTCCGGAACAGCGCCTTGCCCGCTTCGTTTTTCAAATCCAGCGCGATGGATCGCTTGCCCCGGTTTAAGCTGTAGAAGTACCCGCTCGCACCGTTTCGGAAAGGCGGGAAGGAGCGTGAATGGTCGCCGTGCACCGGGGCTTCGACCTTGATGACGTCCGCGCCCAGGTCGTGCAGCAGCAGACTCGCGTAAGGTCCCGAGTACACCCAGCTCAGGTCGAGGACGACGATGCCGGACAGCGGCTTGCCACCCACGCCGCCCACGCTGACCGTGCCCCCCGTGCCCCCTGCCCCACTACTGCGCGTCATCGTAGACGACCTCCCACGCGCACATCAGCCCTTCGACCGGCGCGTCCGGGTGGGCGTGCGTGCAGGTCGCCTTGAACCGGGGGTTCACCGCCTTCACCATCGCGTCGTACAGCGAGCCCGAGATCTCCTTGCAGCGGAACACCTCCAGCCCCGCCCCCTTGCGGTACGTGCCCATCGGACAGGCGTTGACATGGAAGACGAGGCGGGTCTCCGTCAGCTCGTCGATCTCCCATTCGAAGCCCGCCGGCGGCCACTGCGTCGTGATGTGCTTCAGGACGAACGCCATCGCCTTCATGTCGTCGCCCAAACCGAGCAGATCCTTCAGCGCCTTCGCCTGGATGCGCGCCGTCCGCTTGAAGATCTCCCCGTCGAGGCGTTCCGTGTTCTCCTGCCCGAAATCGCGCTCCACGAACGTCACCCAGTAGCTCTGGTTCGCCCAGTAGTTCTTGATCCACATGCTGACCATATCAGCGAGCTGTTCCTTTGACAGTTCCAGCAGCTCCGACCGCAGCGCCTCCCACGTGACTGGGCCTGCCTTTGCACCGTCCACTATCTTTTCGATCGCCATCTTAATTTACCCCGTTCCTTTCCTCATTCCATGTCTATGCTGCTTGGGCGGGTCGGCGCGGCAGACCGCCCTTTTCTGGATCCGCGCCCCCATGCCCGCGTCAGCGACCTCGCGCCTTGGCGAACGCCTGCTGCAGGTCGGCGATCAGGTCGTCCGCGTCCTCCAGGCCGAGCGACAGGCGGATCGTGTCCGGCGTGAGTCCCGCCCGTTCCCGCATCTCATAGGTCAGCTCCACATGCGTCGTCTGCGCAGGATTGATGATCAGCGAGCGCACATCGCCGATGTTCGCCTGATAGCTGAAGACCTCCGTCGAGGCAAGCAGTGTGCGCATCTCCTCCTCCGTCCCTTTGAAGCCGAAGGACACGAGCCCGCCTGCCCCCTTGGGGAAATACTTTTCCGCCAGCGCGCGATACTTGCTGCCCTCTGTCTCGGGATGGCGCACCCAGGACACATCCGCGCTCTGCTCGAGGAAGGCCCGCACCTTGCGCGCATTGTGCACCTGCTTCTCGACGCGTTCGGACAGGGTCTCTATCCCGAGCAGGATGAGGTATGCGTCGAAGGGGCTGAGCGCCGCGCCGAGATAGTTCAGGTGGATCGCCCGGATGCGCCCCGTGAAGGGGATGTCCGGGAAAATCTGCAGGATGTTGCGCTTCGTGTCGTCCTTGTCGCGCAAAAACCAGAGCGGCTTCTCGAAATGCGTGTAATGCCCGTTCGAATAATCAAACCTCCCGCTCTCCACTATGATGCCTGCAATCACGTTGCCATGCCCGGACAGCGCCTTCGTGGCGGAGTAGACGACGATGTCGGCACCGTGCGCCAGCGGGTTGAGCAGGTACGGCGTTGCGACCGTGTTGTCGCAGATGAAGAGGATGCCGTGCCGATGAGCCACATCCGCAATCGCTTCGATGTCTGCGATCGTCGAGTAGGGGTTGGTCAGCGTCTCGATGAAGATCGCCTTCGTGTCCGGCGTGATGCGGCGCTCGATCTCTGCCACGTCGTCCGCGTCCTCTACGATGTCCGCCTCGATCCCAAAATCCGCAAAGACCTGGTCGAAGCTGTCAACCGTCCCGCCGTACAACCGCGCCGTCGTCAGGATGCGCCCGCCGGGCGCGGCGGCGTTGAGCAGCGCGTAGGTGACGGCTGCCATGCCGGAGGCAAGCGCGATGGCGCCCGACGCGCCATGCAGTTCCGCAACGCGGCGCTCGAGCACGTCGACAGTCGGGTTCGACAGGCGCGTGTAGATAGGGTCTTCGTCCTCGAAGGCGAAGAGCCGATCTGCGCGGTAGCTGTCGACCAGTGTGTAAGACGCCGTCTGGTAGATCGGCACGGATACCGCGTTGTTGTGGTCTTCGGGGCGGTAGCCCGCCTTGATACGCAGGGTGTCGAAATGGTATTGTGTCATTGGGTAGCCTCCGTTATCGCGGCGTCCAGCAGCGCCAGCGCTCTATCGATCAGTTCATGCGGGATGTTCAGCGCAGGGATCAGCGGGATGCGGTTGCCGTAATAGCCGCCGTGGTCGAGCAGCAGCCCCTCGCGCAGCGCAATCTGCCGGATGCGGGAGACCAGCTTGTACGCCGGTGCCTTCGAGACCGCATCCTCCACGAACTCAAGCCCGAGGTACAGCCCCTTGTGGTCGATGTAGCCCAAGGAGGCGTGCCGCGCCGCGATGCGATCCAGCCCTTCCTTGAAATGCGCGCCCCGCGCCTCGACCTCCGCGAGGAACCCGTCCGCCGTAATGACGTCGAGCACGGCGTTGCCCGCCGCGCACGCGACCGCATTGCCTGCCTGCGTATTGATGTGCGCCGTCGGTCGCCACGCGGACAGCAGTTCCGCCTTTGCGACGACGGCGGACAGCGGCAGCCCGCCGCCGATGGTCTTGGACACCACGATGGCGTCCGGGCGGATGCCCGAATGCTCGTAGCCCCAGAGCCTGCCGGTCCGCCCCAGCCCCGTCTGCACCTCATCCAGGATGAGCAGCAGCCCGTACTTGTCGCAGATGCGGCGCAGCCCTTCCAAATATTCACGCGGCGGGATATAGTACCCGGAAGAACTTTGGAACGGTTCCGCAATGATGGCGGCGACCAGGGAATTGCCATGCCCGTCCGTGTAGGGCGAATACGTGCCGGACAGGCTGCGGTCTAGCTCGTCGATCGCCTCCAGCCCATAGCCGCCATATTCACGAAGCCCGGCGCGGTACGCGTGCGGGAAGCCGAAGAACCCGACATGCCCGCCCGTCCCACCGGGGAAGTATGCCCGGTTCATGCCTGCCCGGCTCGTCA
>JAITHG010000282.1 GCA_031280075.1 Eubacteriales Family XIII. Incertae Sedis bacterium
CAGCCCCCATACAGAGCCGGTCATCATGACGGAGGTGGGCAGCCTCCCGCCGAGCAACATGAAGAGCATCGGCATTCCCCTCGATGCCATCTCGATCGCCAACCTGCTAAACGGAAGGAAATCGGCGAACGTGTTCGAGGAAGATACGGATGGAAAACCGAACTTCGGTGCCCCGGGTGCAAAGATTCTCGTCGTGGACGACCTCTCCACCAACCTGGCGGTCGTCGTCGGTCTTCTGCGCCTCTACGATGTGCATGCAGACACGGCGCAGAGTGGTCAGGATGCGATCAACAGCATGCAGCGAAAGGACTATGACCTAGTGTTCATGGATCACATGATGCCCGGGATGGACGGTGTCGAAGCCGTGCGGCGCATCCGCTCCCTCGGCGGCAACTGCGGAAACGTGCCCGTCGTTGCCCTCACCGCAAACGCCATGATCGGGATGCGGGAGTTCTTCATACAGCACGGTTTCAACGACTTCATCTCCAAGCCCATCGAACCGGAAAAACTGCAGACAGCCTTGATAAAGTGGCTGCCCCCGCAGCTTCGTATCGCCAAGAAAGGAGACTGAGCGCCTCCCCTGCCGGGCTCGCGGTATGGTATAATGGTTGCGGAGGTACTATCAATGGATTGGATTCTAAATCACATGGCTATTCTTTGGATTGCGTTGGCTGTCCTCTTCGCGGTGATTGAAGGTGTCACGCTCGGTTTTGTGACGATCTGGTTCACCATCGGTGCGCTCATCGCTTCTGTCATCGCCATGGCCGGCGGAAATCCACTGTTGCAGTGCGCCGTCTTTGTAGTGGTCAGCATCGTCCTGCTCATCTTCACACGCCCGATCCTCGTCAAGCATTTGAAGGTGGGGCGAGAGAAGAATGTGACCGAGCAGATCGAAGGGAAGCTCGGGCTCGTCACGGAGGCGATCGCCCCCTTCGACAGCGGGCTTGTGAAAGTCGGAGGCATCATTTGGACAGCAGTCGGCGAAAGCCCTGATTTCACCGCCGAATCCGGCGCGGAGGTGCGCGTGCGGCGTGTCGAAGGCGTCAAACTCATCGTGGAACATTCGGAATAGGCGTACTGCGTAAAGGGTTCTGCCTGGAAGCAGTTCAACAGGCTGTCCGGTGGAGACATCGTGCGCCAGTGTAGTCGGAGCATCCCCAAAGGAGAAGGAGGAATACATGCAATATGCACAAATCATCGCGATCGTTGTCCTTGCGATCATCATCCTGCTGGTTCTGATCCGCAACATACGCGTCGTTCCGCAGGCGAAGGCGTTTGTCATCGAACGCCTCGGCGCGTACAACGGCACATGGCAGGTTGGGCTGCATTTCAAGGTTCCCGTCATCGACCGCATCGCGAACAAGGTGTCCCTGAAGGAAAACGTCATGGACTTCCCGCCGCAGCCGGTCATCACGAAGGACAACGTGACCATCGAGATCGACACGGTCATCTACTACCAGGTCACCGACCCGAAGCTGTACACCTACGGTGTCGAATACCCTCTGGCCGCCATCGAGAACCTGACGGCGACGACGCTCCGTAACATCATCGGCGATCTGGAGCTCGATGAGAGCCTGACGAGCCGCGAGCACATCAACGCGCGGATGCGCGAGGTGCTCGACGAGGCGACGGACAGCTGGGGTGTCAAGATCAACCGTGTCGAGGTCAAGAACATCACGCCGCCGCGCGACATCCAGAACGCGATGGAGAAGCAGATGCGTGCTGAGCGCGAGCGCCGCGAGTCCATCCTGCGCGCCGAAGGGGAGAAGAAGTCGGCCATCCTCATCGCGGAGGGCAACAAGCAGGCGAGGATTCTGGAGGCAGAGGCGACGAAGCAATCGACGATCCTCGAAGCCGAAGCGTCGAAGCAGCAGCAGATCCTGGAGGCATCCGGTGAGGCGGAGGCCATCCTGCTCGTCCAGAAGGCGACGGCGGACGGCATCCGCATGCTGGTCGCATCCGAACCCACAGAGCCGGTGCTGGCCATCAAGAGCTTGGAAGCTTTCCAAGCGGCCGCGAACGGCAAAGCCACGAAGATCATCATCCCCTCGCAGATCCAAGGGCTTGCAGGTCTTGCGACTTCCATGTCGGAACTGATCCGAGACGATGCCGGCGCAGGGCGGGCACCTGCAGGAAACTGACGCGGTGCAGTGAAGACCCTGCACGTTGGTCTAGGGGACCGTTCCTACGACATCCAGATTGGGCATGGCTTGCTCGCGAGTGCAGGTCATGCCCTTATCCCATTTGTGCGGGCGGGCGAACCCGTCGCCGTCCTGACGGACTCGAACGTCTGGCAGCGTTTCGGCGTTGGCTTTTCCGGTTCCCTGCGGGCGGCAGGTGTCGACTGTACGCCCTATGTGCTCCCGCCCGGTGAGCAGAGCAAGTGTATCCGGGAGCTCGAGAAGGTCTACGACTGGTTGGGTTCGGAATGCCGTTTGACGCGCGGCGGTCTTGTCGTGGCTCTGGGGGGCGGGGTCGTCGGAGACTTGGCCGGTTTTGCAGCCGCCACTTGGATGCGCGGGATCCGTTTTGTCCAAATCCCGACGACCCTGCTTTCGCAGGTCGATTCGAGCGTCGGGGGCAAGACGGGCATCGACACCCCACACGGAAAGAATCTGGTAGGTGCCTTCCACCAACCCGCCCTTGTCCTCATCGACCCCTCCGTGCTGGACGGACTGCCTGCCCGGGAGCGCGCCGCCGGCATGGCGGAGGTCGTCAAATATGCCGCGATCGCGTCAAGCGAATTGTTTGACACACTCTCTTCCGTGCCGCTGTCCGCCCACGAAGGGATCGCGGGCGCGCTGCCGTCCGGCGCAGGTGCTCTCGAGGATGTCATCCTCAGCTGTGTCGCCATCAAGCGCGACATCGTCGCGGAGGACGAGCGGGACACAGGGCGGCGTGCCCTGCTCAATTTCGGGCATACCTTCGGGCATGCCATAGAACTGCGCGCGTCCTTTGCGGAATACAACCACGGGGAGGCCGTCGCGGCGGGCATGCGCATCGCCGCGACCCTCGGTGAGCAGATCGGCTTCACAGTGCCCGGAACGGAAGGACGGCTGCGCGCGCTGCTCGCACGTTATGGCATCGCGCAGGATGCCGAAAGGCGGGGGCTCGTGCCGTTGATCCGAAGCGACAAGAAGGCTGCCGCTGACGGAGTCGCATTGGTACTGCTGCACGAAATCGGGCAGGCGGGGGCTCGCCTGACAGGATTTGACGAACTGGAGGAGCTGCTGGATGACTAGTGCAGGACAGGACGCGAGGGTCATTTCGCTTTTCCCCGAGGGTGTGGTCACGCCGCCGCCCTCGAAGTCCATAAGCCATCGCGCCATGATCTGCGCGTCGCTCGCCGAATGGCAGGATGGGCGGCACAGATCCCCTGCAGACCCGAGGCGGGGGATCCTCATGGCCGCACAGAAGCGCATCCGCAACCTCGGGGCTTCTGACGACATCGCCGCAACACGGGACGGGCTGGCGCAGATCCTGGCGGGGGATGCCTCCGTGCCGGTGGACTGCGCAGAGTCAGGCTCGACCCTGCGCTTCCTCATCCCCCTCGCAGCGGCGCTGTCGGATGCCGCATGGCTCTTCACGGGCAGGGGCAGGCTGCCGCAGCGCCCACAGGCTATATACGCCGAGACGCTCCCCCTCCACGGCGTGTCGTTCAGCCAGAGCGCGGAGGGCATCCGCGTGCGGGGGCAGCTGCAGCCCGGCATCTTCTCCCTGCGCGGAGATGTCAGCTCGCAGTTCGTGAGCGGTCTGCTGCTCGCCCTTCCGCTCCTGGAAGGGGACAGCGAGATCCGCCTCACTACGCCGCTCGAATCCGCAGACTACGTGCGCATGACGGTGGATGTGATGCGCAGTTTTGGCATCGATCTCGAAGAGGTCTGTCAGGAGGATTCCCTGACGGACGAAGGGCAGAGGATAGTGGGCTGGAAGGTGCCCGGTGCGCAGCGCTTCCTGCGCGCGAAATTTCGGGTGGAGGCGGATTGGTCGCAGGCGGCATTCTTCCTCTGCTCGGCCGCCCTTGGCAGGCGGGTTGCCGTGGACGGACTGGGCATCGGGAGCATGCAGGGCGACCGACGCATCCTCCACGTGCTCTCCCGGATGGGGGCAGAGCCCAGCGGAGAAGTGCGCGCTTTTCCGCACACGGACACCTGCACCGTGCGCATCCAGGTGCCCGAGCAGGGGCTCATGGCCGCAGACATCGATGTTTCGGACATCCCCGACCTCGTGCCTCCGATCGCTGCCCTAGCCTGCTACTGCAAAGGCAGGACGCGGCTGTACAACGCGGCACGGCTCCGGATCAAGGAGAGCGACCGCCTGCGCGCACTTGCGACTGAGCTGGGCAGGCTCGGCGCGGACATCGAGGAGGAAGCGGACGGTCTTGTCATACGCGGGCGGGAGAGCCTGCGGGGCGG
>JAITHG010000007.1 GCA_031280075.1 Eubacteriales Family XIII. Incertae Sedis bacterium
CTATCAGGGGGAGGCCGTGCCCGACATCGGGCTGCGCAACGAGTACGAGCGCCCCGTCGGCTCGCCTGAGTCCATGACGCAGATGATCCGCTTCCTGCCAAACCAGCGCATCGAGGAGCGTATCGAACGGACGGGCGACGAGGCGCTCAAGGCGGACTACGAAGAATTTCGCGAAATGACGAAGGCGATGCCCTTCCCGCCGAGCCAGTCGATCCCGCGCTGCCTCGTGCACGATGCCATTCTCGAGGGGCATGCCGAGTGGTATGGGCTGACGAGCTTCTGCGGCCCTGCCGAAGAGCAGTGGATCCAGTACAAGTACCCGCGCGAGGGCTGTTCAAAGGTGCACATGATCTGGACCGATTCCCCTTGCAATGTCACCTGCTGGAACGACGGTTTCAGTTTTGTGCGGGCGATGCGTTCGCCGGACATCGAATTCATCGTCGCGCAGCACCCCTGGCTTGAGAACGACTGCTACATGGCGGACATCATCCTGCCCGTGCAGACGAAATTCGAGATGGAGGACATCTGCGACGACTCAAGCAGTGGCGTGTTCACTTCCGCCTACCACGAGCTGCCGGCCTGCCCGCCCGTCGGCGAGTCGCTCAGCGACTTCGACTGCGTGGCGGCGGTCGCGCGGAAGATCTCCGAGGAGCACTACCAGGCATACACGGGCAACGAGAAGAGCATCGAACGCGTCATCGAGCTGTTCTGGCGCAACTCCGGTGTTGAGCACCTCGACAAGGAGGATGACTTCCATAAAAAAGGCATCTTCGTCGTGCCCGCCGATCCGGACATTCAGAACAAATCTGCCGGTCTTGCCGATTTTGTAAAAGATCCAAAGAATAATCCTCTCTCGACACCTACGGGTCTGCTCGAGTTCACTTCGACCAAGCTCAAGGAACTCTTCCCGGACGACCAGGAGCGCCCGCCCTTCCCGAAGTGGGTGGAGAGGAGCGAACTGCACGACGAACGGCTGAGCAGCGAACGCGCGAAGAAGTATCCACTACTGCTCGTCTCCAACCACGGGCGCTGGCGCTTCCACGCGAACTGCGACGACATCACGTGGAACCGGGAGGTCGCCCAGATGAAGGTGCGCGCGAAGGACGGCTACCAGTATGAACCGGTGTGGATGCACCCCTCAGAGGCGGCGAAGCGCGGCATCGCGCACGGCGACATCGTCAAGGTTTACAACGAGCGCGGCACGGTGCTGTGCGGGGCATTCTTGACGGAGCGGCTCGTGCAGAACGCCTGCTATGTGGATCACGGCTCACGCTTCGACCCCATCGACGCGGAGCGGCTCGACCGGGGCGGCGCCATCAACCTCATCACGCCGCACGCACGCCTCTCGAAGAACGCGACGGGGATGGTCGTCTCCGGCTTCCTCGTCGAGGTAGAGAAGGTGACGGACGCGGAGATGGCTGCATGGATGCGCAACTATCCGGAGGCCTTCGCCCGCACCCGCGACGAGGCATGCGGTAACTGCCTGGCGGGCTGGCTGCTGTAGGAATAACCAAACAAATGTTATCGTCACCTAATAAGAATTACTGTCATCCAATGGGATCGGCAAGGAGGCAAAGGAAATGGCTAAGGCATTCCTGATCGACATCGCAAAGTGCTCGGGCTGCTACAACTGCCAGATCGCCTGCAAGGACGAGCACTGCGGGAATGAGTGGAAACCCTATGCGGCTGCGCAGCCGGACACCGGACAGTTCTGGATGCGGGTCGTCGAACACGTGCGCGGCACGATCCCGAAGGTGAAGGTGCACTACGTGCCGACGCTTTGCGGGCACTGCGCCCGCCCCGCCTGCGTGGAGGCATGCACGGCAGGCGCTGCCACACAGCGGGACGACGGTCTTGTCCTCCTCGACCCGGATATCTGCAAGGGCTGCGGGGCGTGCGCCGAGGCCTGCCCCTACGGGGTCATTTTTCACAACGAAGCGCTGGGGATCAGCCAGAAGTGCACGGGCTGCGCGCACCTGCTCGACAACGGCTACGTCCTGCCACGCTGCGCCGAGCAGTGCCCCACGGATGCTTTGCGCTTCGGGGAGGAAGCAGACTTCGCGGACGAGCTGGCAGGAGCCGCTGTGCTGCGACCGGAGTCCGGCCTCGCGCCGAAGGTCTACTACCGGAACATGCCGGGACAGTTCATCGCCGGGACGGTCTTCGACGCAGATGCCCGCGAAGTCCTCATCGGCGCGAGGTGCCGCGCCCTCACCGGCGGCAAGACCTACGAGGCGACGACGGACGAGTACGGCGACTTCTGGTTTCGCGACCTGCCCGCCGGGCGCTTTGACATCGCTATCGAGCCGAAGGGCTACCGCGCCGCATATTATTACGGCGTGGAGAGCGAAGGGGGTGTGAACCTTGGGGATATTGGGTTGGTTCGGGGATGACTGGTCTGTGCTTTTTCCTGCCCTGCCTCTTATAAGGGCGCGCCCGGCATGCCCCCAAACCGGCCCTCAAGCCCGGAAAGCATGCGCACCTGCTCGCGGAAGACACGGTTTCCCCCTCTCGCGTCCCGGTGCAGGAAATCGCCCTGTCCGTTGATCTCGATGACATAGGGCTTGAGCGTGCCGGGCGTGAGCAGGATGTCGAAGCCTGCGCAGTCAAGCCCGGGGAAGCAGCGAACTGCGTCGGTGCAGATCTGCTCGATTTCCTGCTGCCGCTTCCCGCCGAGCGAAAGCGAGATCACGGGAGCCGGGTCGTTGTTCAGATGCAGGTTTGTTACTGGGCCGTCCGAGCGGCGCGCAACGGTGGCCACCACGTGCCCAAACTGGAAGATGACACGCAGGTCGTAGGACTTGCCGCCACGCCTCGCCTTTGGCATCCATTCCTCGACAATGGTCTCCTGCTGCAGCACGATGTCCAGGATGCCGTCGATCTCCAGGCTGTCTGTGATGCGCCGCAGCGTACCGCCGTTTTGCACGGTGGTCTTGTCGAGCACGGCGGAGGTATAGAGCACTTCCGCCTTTGTGCTTGGGTTGCGCCTCCAGGCGAGGACACCGGCCGCCCCGGATCCAAAGCGGGGTTTGATGAACAGTCCGGTGCCGTGCATCGACGCAAAGAGATTGCGCAGCTCACCCACGCTCCGTGGGTTTTCCGCTACTCGCGGTGTCACCGGCAAACCCGCATCTTCAAGTCGGCGCTTGCATTCCAGTTTGTCCAGCGTATCCCAAAGTGCCTGCCCGCTGTTGAGCAGGCGCAGCCCGGGCACTGCATCCACCTGCATGAGAAACTGCCTGTATCGCCCGGCAAATGCCGGGAGGTCTGAGAGATCCGACCCGACGGAGCGTGGCGGGTCGATCTTCGCGCTCTTGCCCTGCAGGAAGGAGAAATTGAAATCCGGAAAGCCCTCTTCGACCGGGAATGCCAAATTGGGCGGCGGCAATACCCTCGCCCGCAGGTGCAGTGCCTGCGCCGCAGCAAGGAAATATTCGGTCCGTTCCGAAGTCGGCTCCCCTATCAGGACAATCTCACGCTCCATGTATTCTCCTTGCCAAAAGCAGGCAATTCTTCCACAAACGGATCGCCCCGAAAAAGGGACGTTCATCCACACAACACAATTGTATCAGAAACAACGAACCGAAAATACCCAAATGGAACAGTTTTTATTTTTTTGCCGGATGGTTTGACAGGGATCATACGGAAAGGTATCATTACGTCGGGTAAAGAATACGGATTTGAAATGGTATTATTACCCCGGAAGTTAGCCATAGGGATCAAAGCAAGGAGCAAATGGACGTGCGCTGTTGTGAGGGCGTGCGGGGATCGCAGCTTGCGGAAAGGGTCAATCATGGAACGGTACTTCATTTTTCGTAAAGGAAATTCGCAGAAATTCTGGAAAATCGAAACGGCTGGGTCGGACTGCAAAGTGACCTTCGGCAAGCTCGGCACAGGAGGACAGACCACAGAAAAGTCCTTTGAATCCCCCGAGAAATGCGAGAGTGAGGCGGAAAAACTCATCGCGTCGAAGGTGAAGAAGGGCTATGTCGAGAGCACGGCGGAAGATGTGATGGATGCGAAGAACGAGGGAAAGAAATATTTTCTTTCGGATGACTTTGACGGGGTTCCGTCGCTGCTCGCCGACCGCATCCTGAACGACAAGCGCCTGCCCGAGCTCAAGGCCATCACCATCGGAGCATGGGGCAGTACCTACGAGAACAGCCCGGCGGACATCCTGAACATGATGATCGCCAACAAGGAAAAATTCTCGCACATCGAATACCTCTTCGTGGGCGACATGGACTATGAGATCTGCGAGATCTCCTGGATCAACCAGTGCGATTACGGTCCCCTCCTGAAGGCTCTGCCCCAGTTGCAGACGCTTATCATCAAAGGTTCGCAGGGGCTCTCCCTCGGCGACTGCCCCGAACATGACAACCTGAAAGAGCTGCAGATCATCTGCGGCGGGCTGCCGGAGAACATCGCGAACGAGCTGATCGACTCACGGCTGCCAAACTTGGAGAAGCTGGTCCTCTACCTCGGCGTGGATGAATACGGGCTGGGCGTGACGCGCGGGCATCTGGAGGATCTCGCGTCCAAATCGCTCTTCCCGAAGCTGAAGTCGATCGGCTTCACCAATGCGGAGCTCGGCTTCCAGGACGAAATCGTCGCCCTGCTGCTCAAGAGCGACCTCCTGCCTCAACTCGAAGAGATCGATATTTCCTGCGGTGCCCTCACGGACGAGGGCGGTCAATTGCTGCTT
>JAITHG010000054.1 GCA_031280075.1 Eubacteriales Family XIII. Incertae Sedis bacterium
ACCTTTGCCATTTCCATGTCCTTTTCCTTTTCCGCCCGCGCCGATCGCCGACAGGTGCCATATATGGGAGAGGACATGCCCCGCAGTGCATGCCCTTTCGTCGTTGTCAGTATTCTAACATATTTTCGCACAGAGCAAAACAGGGTATTACCGGTTTCTCAGGGCAATAAAGCTGGTTTCATGCAATTCCGCACAAAATTCCGTTTTACAACAATTCGTTGTGAATCTTTTAGGCTTCCTTGCAGAATTGTGCTGTGCAGAATTGTGCTGTCTGGTATGCCACTCTTGCATAGCGCGGGCAGGCAAATGCCCGCACGGGCATGAATGATTGTTCATGCCCGTGCGGCGCTCTCGTGTCTCGGATGGGCTGCGAGCTCTACGGAAAACCGGGTTGGCACTGATAGAGCAGTCCCAACCCGGAATTGAAGGGTTTCCGGGAAAGAGGAAAATGGGAAACCCAAGTGTATTGCTATAGGAATACAGACGATACTTTTTGTACTTTCTTAAGTATAATGGCATTTCTCCACTTACGCAAGCGTTTTCATTGATTTTATACAATTGTGCAAGTATTGCTAAGGTTAGCCCGGCAGCTTGCCGATCGCCTCCATGTCGTCCGCGATGTCGCCAAGCCCGTACCTCTCCCAAGTTGCACGGGTCGGCCAGCCCGTCTGCCTGTCCCAGCCGCGCGCCTCGTAGTAGAGATCCGTGAAGTCGTTCCATTCCTCCCAGGTGACGGACTCGCCGCGCGGGTCGGGGTACTGCAGGGTCGGGAAGATGGCGTCCACCTCCATCTCGCGGTCGCGCCCGAAGTTGCGCATCGTGATGGCGCGAAGCAGCAGCTTGGAGCGCACCGCCGCGTCATCGATCTCCTGCTCGCTCACCTCGATGCCCGTGGCCGTCGTGAACATCTCCGCCTCCATCGATGTCCAGAAGAGATCCGGGCACTGCCACTCGCAGGTGCTGATGCTGTCCTTCATCTCGCCCTTGTTCTCGTTCATGATGACGCCGTCCACGAGCACGCGGCTGCGGCAGGGGTCGTCGCCGATCTCGACGAGGTGGTCATAGGTGTCGTGGAAGTGGGCGACGGTCTGGTTGTCGCGCGTCACGGTCATCAGCTCGAGGGCGATGGCGAGCCAGCCCGGCCGGTTGATGGTCGCCTCGTAGCCGCGCCCCGACCAGTGGTAGCTCATGCCCCAGGCGGATTCCAGGCTGACGGGGATGGGGAGCTTCAGCCCGGGGACGACCTGGGATGTCCTGCCTCCGTAGAGGGTCTTCGCATATTTCTCGTGCCCGAGCGTGCGCGTGGCGCGCGCCATGCCCTCCGCGAAGAGCGCTCCCATCTTTCCCTTCCGGTAGCAGACCATGTCGAGGAAGTGGCGGACGAATGCCTCGTTCTCCACGTCCACCTCCATGCCGAAGTCGAGGTCTTCGAGCAGCCCTTCCTTCTTCGCGCTGGAGAGCCACGTCATGTACCAGACGATGACATCCCACTTGTCGATGCCGTACTCGTTGCACAGGTGCATCATGACGCTGCCCTTATGGAAATCGGGCTTCCAATAATTCGTGATGTCGCCGCGCTGGATCTCGAAGAGCTTGTCGATGTACTTGTCGTCCATGTCCACGGGTGGTGGCTCGCAGGAGAGCATCTTGCAGGGGAGAACGGAGTTCTGCTCCGTCTCCCAGGTCATGATGGGGCGCCAGGAGCAGTCCTCCTGGAAGCCGTAGGCGAAGATGCCGACGCACTTTTCGACCTGGTTGACCGTCTCCTCCCGCTCGGGGAATGCAGAGGGCACGTCCACCATGAGGCGGCAGCAGTGCTGGTTGCAGCCGTGGCTGCACGCGATCTGCCCGCGATCCCAGCCGCCCTCGACGGGGATCATGTTGCCGTCCATGCCGTGGTTCTCTTCGTGGATGATAGGATTTGGGCGCATGTAGGGTGATCCCATCCGCAGCCGCAGCTCGAAGAGCTTGCCGATGTCGGCAGGGCGCACGCATCCCGTGCCCCGGATGGCGACTGCCTTGAGGTTTTTCGAGCCGAAGACGGCACCGAAGCCCGCCTTGGCGGCCACGTTGTCGTTGCTCGTCGTAAGGCTGGCGTTGCGCATGAGGTTTTCGCCGGCGGGGCCGATGACGACGGATTTCACGTCGTCCCCGTGCGCCCCGCGCAGGGCTGCCTGCGTGTCGTGCACGAGCCTGCCCCAGAGGAAGTCCGCATCCAGGAATCGGATCTCGTCGTCCTCGATGTACAGGTAGGTCGGCTGCTCGGCGCGCCCCTCGAGGATGAACCCGTCCCAGCCTGCGAACTTCAGCTCGGCACCGAGCCAGCCCCCGATGCCGCTCCATGCGTACTGCTCGGGGTAGTTGTTCGCGGCGATGCCCGTGAACACGGAGCGACCGCCTGTAGGGATGCCCGTGCCCGTCGTGGGCCCCGTCATGTAGATGATCTTGTTCTCCGGGTCGAAGGCACCCACGCCGGGCGGCACCTCGTCGTAGAAGATGCGGTTGGCGACGGAGCGCCCCCCGATGTACTTCGGGACGTAGCGGGCGGTGGGTACGACGGAGACGGCGCGCCGCGTCAGATCGATGCGCGCGATTTTCCCGACGTAGCCGTATTTCAGTTCTGTGTTGTCTGTAAGCGTCATTGATCTGTCTCCGGCATGGGCGGCATGGGCGCGTCGCTCAGTCCGATGCACCGCACGGGGCACCACTGTACGCAGGCGGGGCCTTCGGGGCGCTCCCGGCAGAGGTCGCACTTCTTCGCCTTGCGCCGCTTCCTGTCCTTGGCGGTGACGAAGTTGATGCGGGAGGGCTGGTACTTGCATGCCTTCACACAGAGCCCGCAGCCGATGCAGGCTTCCTCCACGATGTAGACGATGCCGTCCTCGCCCTTGCGCATGGCCTCGCCTTGCTTCGGGCATTTTTCGTAGCAGGGGTGATCCTCGCAGTGCATGCAGGCGAGGATCTCATGGAACATCGAAGGCTCGTTTCTCTTCAGGAAGATGCGCCCATACTGCGGGCCTACTACGCCGTCGTGCACGAGGGAGCAGGCGATCTCGCAGGTGGTGCAGCCTGCGCAGAGCGAATACTCTTTTGGGTACTGTACAATATGCTTGGTCATTGTGCCGAGATGCAGGTGCCGCCGTCCACTACGAAGTTTTGCCCTGTGATCCAGGAGGACTCGTCCGAGGCGAGGAAGAGGTTCATGTTCGCGATGTCGTCCGGCTCGCCGAGCCTGCCGAGGATGGCGATGTTCTCCTCCATCCATTTGATCTGCTCCGGGTCGTTCTTGACTTCGTCCGGGGTCAGCCCTGTCTGCACGGGCCCCGGGCAGACGCAGTTGACGCGAACCTTCTTCGGCGCAAACTCCTTCGCGACGTTCATCGTCAGGTTTGCCGCCGCCGCCTTGAAGGCACCATAGAAATAGGAATTGATCTCCGGCTTCATCGCGGAGATGGATGCTACGTTGATGATCGAGCCGCCGCCCGCTGCCACCATGTGCGGAATCGCCCGCTGCATCGTGCGGATCTGAGACCGGAAGTTCGTCTCGCAGATGAGGGAGAAGTCGTCGTCGTCCTGCTCGAGGAAGGGTTTCCAGACGAGCACGCCCGCGCAGTTTGCCAGCACGTCGATGCGCCCGAAGCGCTCTACCGCCGTATCGACGACCCGCTCGAGCGCGGCTTTGTCGCGCACGTCCGCTTGGACGAAGAGCGCTGTGCCGCCTGCGGTCTCGATGGTCTTCAGCGTCGCCTCCCCGTGGGAGGGGTTCCGCGTGGTCAGCACGACGCGTGCGCCCTCCTTCGCGAACCGGATGGCGGTCGCCCGCCCGATGCCGTTGCCCGCGCCAGTCACTACAGCGGTCTTGCCTTCCAGTCTGCCCATGGCTTCACCTGCCCTTTCCGAACGCCCCGGCACATACAGTCGGGGAACCAAACTCTCCTGTCCATTCTGTTGACTGTGTTACGTTGTCCCTGTCTGCTCAGCCGCGCAGCTTGAGCAGCTCTTCTTTCAGCTCGTTTTCGATGCGCGCAAGCTCGACTTCCGCGTCCGCCCGCTTCTGCCGTCCTTCCGTCTGGATGCGGACGACTTCGTCGAGGGTCTCGATGAGGTTTCGGTTCGTAAGCTGGAGCGTCTCGATGTCCACGATGCCGCGCTCGCTCTCCTTGGCGGTTTCGACCGTCGCGATCTTGAGCGTCTCGGAGTTTTTGCGGAGCAGTTCGTTCGTCATGTCCGAGACCTCGCGCTGGGCGCGTGCCGCCTGCTGCGAGTGTTCTACGCCGAGGGCGAGCACCATCTGGCTCTTCCAGAGCGGGATGGTGTTGACCAAGGTCGATTGGATCTTTTCCGTCATGAGGGTGTCGTTGTTCTGAATCATGCGGATCTGCGGTGCCATCTGCAGGGAGATGGTGCGCGTGAGTTCAAGGTCGTACAGTTTCTTGGAGAAGCGGTCGATCTGGTTGGCGAAGTCATTGGCCGCCTGCGCATCCTCCGGCAGCCCGCTCTGCTGCGCCTTCGTCCGGAGTGCCGGCAGCTCGGTCTGTTCGGCATCGGCGAGCTTCCTCTTGCCTGCGAGGATGTACATGGTCAATTCCTTGAAGTAGACGACGTTCTGCTCGTACATCTTGTCGAGCATGGCGACATCCTTCATGAGCGTGTGCTGGTGCTGCTCGAGCGCGCCCGCGATCTGTGCGACGTTCTGTTCTGCCGTCGCGTATCTCGCCTTCAGCGCAGTGACCTTGTTCGCCCCTTTCTTGAACAGCCCAAGGAAACCGCCGCCCTTCTCCTCCGTGACATCGAAGCTCTTGAGCTGCGTCACGAGACCTGTGATCATGCCGCCGATCTCGCCCATGTCCTTCGTGCGCACGCCGTTGAGGGCATTCTGCGAGAACTCGCCCATCTTCGTTTGGGCACCAGAGCCGTACTGGAGAATGACGGTGGAGCTGTGGATGTCGATCTGCTTGGAGAA
>JAITHG010000172.1 GCA_031280075.1 Eubacteriales Family XIII. Incertae Sedis bacterium
GCGCTTGCCCCGGCGCTCCTGACGGATATACGCATCGGGTTTTTGGACATGGGCACCCTCGCTGCTACGCCGGGGGCGGGCAGCAAGCTGCTATTCTTTGGAGCAGCAGGCATTCTGACACTGCTCTTCCTCCTGCTTCTCTGCGTCATCCTGCCTCCCATACGCTGGGCGCGCTGGCGATACGCCGTCCTTGAAGACGAGATCGACATCTACCGCGGTATTGTGGTGCGCAAGCGCATCATCGTGCCCCTCGTGCGTGTGCAGTATACGGACACTGCGCAGGGACCCATCCTGCGCGCGTTCGGGCTGGCCTCCGTCAACGTCTCGACTGCGGCGGGCGACCAGTCCATCCCAGGGCTGCTCATCGCGGACGCGGATGCATTGCGCGACCGGGTTGCCGCACTCGCCAAGCAGGTGCACGAAGATGTATGACGGCATCCCCTCGGCCATCGAGCCGGGCAGGCACAAGGTCAGCAAAAAATATATCCCGCTGACGATCCTGCGTGCGTTCAGGCAGCTTGTCGTCGCCTTGCTCGCCGCCGCCGCCGCGTCCATACGCGGCATCATGGAGTTGGACATAGGCATCCCGCTCCCGCTCATCATCCTCGGCGTGATCGTCGTCATCGCCATCCCTTGCACCATTGGATCTGTCATCGGCTACAAGCGTTTTTCGTGGGAGATCACCGACGAAGAGCTGCACATCTACAAGGGGCTGATTTCCCGCAAGCAGCTGCACGTGCCCTACAGGCGCATCCACTCGGCGGAGATCGGCGCGACGGTCTTCGACCGCATCCTCGGTGTCGTGACGCTCAAGATGGACACGGCGGGCGGTACAGGGAAGGCGGCGGACGTGCGCATCCCTGCCCTGGAGATGGCTATGGCAGAGGCCATCCGTGGGGAGGTCTTCCGCCGCAAGGCGATGGCCGAACAGCCATCCGGCGGGTCAGGCGTGTCAAGCGATTCGCCTGCGCAGGCATCCACCATCACGGGCAACCTGCAGCGTGAAGGGGGGCGTTTTTCCTCAGAGGTTGGCGTGTACTTCGATTCGGGGCGGGAAACGCTTGGACAGGCTGTCGCCACGGAAGAGGGGGTGCAGTACAGGCTTTCCACAAAAGAATTGATTCTGTCCGGCATTTCGTCCGGAAGCTCCCTCCTCATGATCCTGCTGGCATTCTCGGCGCTGTCGCAGTTCGCGGGGCTGCTTGGCACGGAGGAAGGCCAGCTCTGGCAGTGGATCGGAACGACGATGATGGGCATCATCCGTCTGAGCATCATCGTCTTTGCCGTCTTTGTTGTCGGCATCCTGTTGTTCGCCATGGCTGTATCCGTCGTCGGAAAGGTGATCACCCTGTGGAACTTCACGGTGCGTCGCTCCGGGCGCAGCATCGAGATTCGGCGTGGTCTGCTGGAGAAAAAGAGCTCCTCCATAGCTGTCGACCGCATTCAGGCTGTGCACATCAAGCAGGGAATGCTTCGCAGGCTGATCGGCTACGCCGAGATCACGGTCGAGCGGGTCGCGGCGGTGAACGACACGCAGGGCGGCGTGGCGAAGCTCTTGGACAACACGATCCATCCGTTCATCAAACGGTCAAAGGCGGACGATTTTCTCCGCGCCATCCTGCCAGAATTCGCGGACGCGCCGAAAGAGGACGCGCTCGAGCGTCTGGGGGGCAAGGCTCTGCGGCGCTCCTGTTTCCGGCACATCCGCTGGACACTGCTGCTGGCCATCCTGCCTGCCGCCGTCGCCTGCCACATTCTGCGCACCTTGGCCGCCCCGCACTGGGGAGGTGCCGTCCCGCTCGCCTACGCCATCGCCGCTGCGGGCCTGCTCGTGTTCGCCCTCTCCATGCTGCGCGCCTACCTCGCCTGGAGGGCGCGTGCCTTGGGCATGGACGAGAAGATGGCAACGATTCGCTTCGGTGGCTTTGGAAAGCACCTCGTCTACATTCCGCGACACAAGATCCAAATGGTCACAAGGTCGCAAAACCCATTCCAGCGCCTCGCATCCTTGGCGACCATCCACATGCACTCTGCATCGCCTGCCATGAGGCAGGTCGGCATCATCGACGTGACGGATGCCTTTGCGGATACCTGTTTGGACTGGGTGGAGAGCTACATGCAGATCGTCAGGCAGCGAGGCTGATGGAAAAAAGGAGCACTTCTTTTTCCTAGACGCAAATTTGATCAAAATTGTTCTTGACAATTAACCCACCGATCAATACAATACTCCCATAAAGCGCTGAAGCGCAGGGCAGGGACGAGCGAACCTGTCGTTGCCCCGCAGGAGAAGGCAGGAAGGTGAGGTCAGTCATGGGAAGAAGAAAAAAAACTGCGCTGCTGCTGATTGCCGTCATGTTGGTCGCCGCGCTCGCCGGTTGCGGTGGGTCGGGGGCGGATGGGGGCTCCGGAGGAGCAGATGCCGATGCCGGGAGCGACACGCTGCGGTTCTCGCTGCGCATGGATCTCGCGTCCCTGAACCCGCTCAACATGCAGCTCGAATCGGAAAACATGGTCGCGATCTCCATGTTCATGCCGCTGTTCTACTACGCCGTGAATGCGGACGAGGCGCGCTCGGATGCCTGCGAATCTTGGGAGGCCTCGGACGACGCGAGGCAGTACAGCTTCCTCCTGAAGGAGGGCATCACCTTCCACAACGGCGAAGCGCTCACGATCGAGGATGTCGCCTACTCGGTTTCCGCAGCGGCGACAGCGCCGGCTCAGTCCGTCTGGGCGATCAACTACGACAAGGTGGAGGTGACGGGCGAGCGGGAGGTGACGGTCTATCTGAAGGAGCCGGATGCCAACTTCCTCCGCACGGCAAACATCTTCCTCCTGCATGAGAAGACCATGGAGGAGCTCGGCGATGCCTTCGAGACTGGCCCCGTCGGCTGCGGACCCTACAAGTTCGTCAGTTTCGAGCCTGGCTACAAACTGGCGCTGGAGGCATTCGACGACTATATCGGCGGAGCGCCCGACTTCGGAAAGGCGGAGTATACCATCACCACGGACGCGTCGGCAGCCGTCATCGCCCTCGAGAACGGTGAGACGGACGCGATCGCCAGCACAGCCTATGTCCAGTACGAGTCCTTGAAGGCGAACGAAAAGATCGACGTGACGCTCATCGAAAGCGCTGTGGACTTGTTCATCATGAACACGAAGAGCGCGCCCTTCGACGACGTGCGGGTTCGGCAGGCGATCAACTACGCCGTCGACAAGGAGCGTGCCTCCGAGGCATATACGGAGGGGCTCTCGCCCCCGGCGACATCACTGATCCCGTGGCTCGACGACCCCTCGCTGACGGGCTACCCCTACGACATTGACAAGGCGAAGTCCCTGCTTGCAGAGGCGGGCTTTCCGGACGGAAAAGGCTTCCCGCCCGTCAAAGTCCAGACCATCGATGCATACAAGACCTATGCACAGGTCATCCAGGACTGCCTCGTCGGCATAGGCATCGATGCGGAGGTCGAGCTGGGCGAGGCGACCAGCCTGACCGAATCCCTGCTCGCCGGGCAGGTGCCCTTCTCCGTCTTCGGCATCTCCCTCGGCTTCAACACAGCTCAGTACAACCAGATCCTGGTCACAGACCAGCCCTACAACCTGGCGTTCTACTCAAACCCGAAGGTGGACGCGCTCTTCGCGGATGCAAACAAAGAGCTTGACACCGAAAAGAGCCGGCAACTCTACATCGACATCCTGAAGATCGTGCAGGACGACGCGGCCTACGGGCTGCTCGCAGACACCGTTATCATGTACGCGTACAACAACGCCTACGACTTCCAGACAGCCTTCGACAACTTCTCTTCCTCCGGCATCCGCCTGCAGGATATAAAAAAGAAGTAAGGCTGACCCGAAGCAAAACAGCCAACCCAATCTGAACAAACATCTGAGGCACCCCAACAAAGCACCGCACCTAACCGGGAGGACGACATGAACCAAATCACCCCAACCCCAGACTACCTGACAGGACTAGACGAACTGATCGAGGAGAACGCAGCCCGCCTGAACGTGCCCGGTGCAGCCGTGGCTGTGCTGGAGCGCGGCAAGGTCGTCTATACAAAAGCCGTCGGTCACGCCGACCTGAAGCGGAAAAAGCCGCTCGCCGAAGCGCACCTCCTGCCCATCGGCTCCTCCACCAAGGCGTTCACAGCGACCGCCGCCGTCATGCTCGCTGAAGACGGCGCGCTCGACCTCGACCTACCTCTCCGGCACTACATTCCCGGTTTCGAGCTATACGACCCGGTCGCCTCCCGCGAAGCCACAGCGCGCGACCTGCTCTGCCACCGGACAGGGCTGCCGCGCCACGAGCCGATGTGGATGGGCTGGTCGGACATGAAGCGCTCCGACCTCGTGACGAAATACCTGCGCCACCTGAAGCCGAACAAGCCCTTCCGCAGCAGCTGGGATTATCAAAACCACATGTTTGCCGTCATCGGCTACCTCGTCGAGTGCATCACCGGGAAGACCTGGGAGGAATTCGTCGAAAAAAGCATCTTCAAGCCACTCGGCATCACGGACTACAGCTTCCGCTACCCCGACAAGGATCCGGAAAACCGCTACGCGAAGCTCTACACCCCGGACGACGCGGGCAAGAACCAGGAGAACGAGCCGCTGCGCTTCGACGCGATGGGCCCTGCGGGTTCGATCATCCTGCCCATCGGAGCGTTCGCGAAATGGGTTGCCTTCAACTTGTCCGGCGGAAAGGCAGGCAGGAAACAGCTCGTGGAAGCGGCACGCTTCTCCGAACTGCACCGCCCGCACATGTCCTACGAACTGTTGCCCTTCACCTTCGAGGAACGTTTCCCCGTGGGCTATGGGCTGGGCTG
>JAITHG010000203.1 GCA_031280075.1 Eubacteriales Family XIII. Incertae Sedis bacterium
TGACCGCCCGTACCATCATGTTGCTGGCATCGTACCCATACTGGCGCAGCACCTGACCGCCGCGCAGCACCTCGGCCAGGTTGCCCCGGAGGTCATAACGGTATTCCTCCGGCTCCCGACCGTCCCCGTCCTGCATGCGGACAAGCTGGTTCAGCGCGTTGTAGGCATAGTGTCGCTGCCCGTCCCCGTCCTGTTTGTGGACGCGGTTGCCCAGCGCGTCGTAGCGGTAGCGCCTCGCCTCCCCGTCCTTCGATGCCTCGACGAGGCGATCCAGCGCATCGTAGGCATAGCGGAACAGACCGCTGTCCGCCGCCATGCCCACGCGATGCTTCCCGATCTCGGCGATGTTGCCCGCCCGGTCATAACGGTACTGAAGCCTGTCAAGCTCCCGCCCTCCCTGGCTGTGGACAAGCTGCGTGATGCGGCCGACAGCATCGCGCCCGTAGACGGTTTCGATGTCCCCCGGCATTTCGCGGCGCGCCAGGCGACCGACCAGGTCATAGTGGAACCGGGTGGTGCCGCCGGGCGCTGTCACCTCTGCAAGCCTGCCCGAGGCAGTGTAGGCATAGACCGCCTCCGACCCGTCGGGGTAGATCGTCTTCGTGCGCCTTCCGGTCACATCCCATTCGTACCCGAGGCGGTTTCCGTCCGGGTAGGTCACCTGCGTAGCCTGCCCGGCGACATCCGTCCCGATCGCCGTCACGCCCAGCCAGTCCCGGATCTCGACCAGTTGGCGCAGTGCCCCGTAGGCAAAATGAACCTGCCTCCCGTCGGCGTATTCCACCTGCCCGAGCTGCCCGGCGGGCGTATAGGCAAACCGCGTCTCAAGCCCTTCTTCGTCCAGTTTGCTGACCACGCGCCCATCGGCATCGTAGGCGAAGCGCACCGTCCTGCCCAGCGGGGCATGCACGGCCGTCACATCCCCACGGCGGTTGTATTCATAGGAGGTCAGCAGAAGCTCCGCCTCCCCTGCATCCCCCGGCTCAGGTTCAAGAGCCAACGCCTGCACTGGTCCTTGCCCCACGCTGACGACCCGCCGTGCGGCATCATGCCCATACTGCGTGCTGTGCCCCGCCGCGTCTGTCACCTCGACCAGGCAGCCCAAGGGGGAATAGCGGTACCTCGTCGTGCGCCCGCCCGCATCCGTCCGGGCGGCGATGCGGCCCATCGGATCGTAGGCGAACATGCCTGTGCCGCCCAGCGGCCCCACCGTCTCCACGAGCCTGCCGAGGGCATCGTAGGACATTCGGACCGCATTGCCCAGCGCATCCACACGCTCCGCAAGATTGCCCCTGCTGTCCCAGACGTAGTGTTCCGTCTCCCCATCCGGCATCGCGACGCTCTTCAGCCGCCCGCCGGGGAAGTACTCGAAGCACACCCTGTCCCCCTTGTGGTTCTCGATATACAGGACGTGCCCGAGGGGGGAATAACCGTATCGGGTGGTCTCCCCGCGCAAGTTTGTCACGGACACAAGCTGCCCCGCCGCATCGTATTCCCGCGTCTCCTGCCCGCCGTTCGGATAAGTGGCAGAAACGAGCCTGCCCATGGCGTCATACCCGTACAGCACCTCCGCGCCATCCGGTTCCACCTGCCGCACAGCCCGGTTCATCGCATCGTATTCCACCTCGGTGCGCGCCCCGCCGGCGGTGACGACCGCCGTGATGTTGCCGTTCGGGTCGTGCTCGAAGCGCATCGTCCCGCCTTCCGGATCCGTGACCGCGGTGAGCCTGCCTTCCAGGTCGTATTCGTAGCCCGTCACCCCGCCCGCCGGATCCGTGACGCTGGCCACGTTCCACATCAGGTCGTAGGCGTAGCGGGTCTCGCCGCCCATGGCATCTACGATTCGGGCCACTTGGTTCATGTTGTTGTATTCGAAACGCGTCTCCTGCCCGCAGCAGTCCACCGTCCGCGCCAGCCGCCCGCCTTCACCGTACTCAAAAATGCGGCTGTGCCCCAGCGCGTCCGTGGACAGCGTCACATCCCCCTGCTGGTTGTATGCGTAACGGGTGACGTTGCCATCAGCGTCGGTGCTTGCCGTCACCTGGTTCAGCACGTCGTATTCATATTCTGTCCTCACCCCTGCCCAGTCCGTGATGCCGGTGATGTTGCCGCGCCCGTCATAGTCCACCCCCATCCCGCTGCCGTCCGGCAGGATGACGCGGACAGGCAGGCCGAGCTCGTTGTGCGAAAACCTCCAGGTGCGTCCCAAGGGGTCTGCCCGCTCCGTCAGATTGCCTCTCTCGTCATAGGCAAAGCGCACGGTGCTGCCGTCGGGGTTGGCCACCTCCGTCGGCCCTGCATGCGTCCCGTAGGATATGCGGGTCACATTCCCAAGCGGGTCGGTCGCCTCCACCAGATTGCCTCTCTCGTCATAGGCATACAGGAAGCGGTTGCCGTTCCGGTCCGTGAACATCGTGCGGTTGTCCTGGCTGTCGTAGCCAAAGCCCTCCGCGCCGTCCGCATGGACCGACTGGACTGTGCGGCAATCCTTGTCGCGGAGATAGGTGACCCGGTTGCCGTTCTGCTCCGTGACCGCTGTGGACAGTGCCTCGTCCTCATACCGTACGAGCAGACAGCCGCCGTCCGCCATTCGCTGGGACGTGGTGCGGGCGGCGGTGTCGTACCCGTTCGTGATGACCGTCACCCCGAATGGGTCGGTGATCCGGCAAAGCGCCCCATGCCCGTCATAGCGGTACCCGTATTCCTTGCCCTCCGGCTGCCGCACGCAGGTCAGGTGCGAACCGTCATACGCATACGACACCGTGCGCCCGGCGTGGTCTCGGACGGTCTGCAGCAATCCCTCCTCCGTATAGCCAAAGCGGAAGGATCCGGAAGGGTTGGCCACTTCCCGCAGCAGACCGTCCCCATGCTGAAGCACGGTCGTGCTGCCGCCTGCCTCCTGGATGGATTCGAGGGTGCCGCTGCCGGAAAAGCGGTAGTCCCGCCCCTCCTTGGTCGTCAGCGCATAGCCGTCCTCCTGTTTTGCGAGCACGCTGTGCCTGCCCTCCGGCGGGGCATAGCCCCCGTCCGCATCCTGCCGGTAGGTCTCTGTGTGCCCATCTTCGAACGAGATCCGCACGCTCTGCCCGCAGTCGTCCAGATGGATGTCGAAGCTGTGCGTCCAGCCAAGCCCAACTGTCGAGAACGTCCTTTGGACGGAATTGTAGCAACGGGCAAACCGCAGCGGGAATGCCCCCGGGATCACAAGATCCTCCTTTAGGTAGACAAAATTGCCGGTGGACATGTTGATCGGGTCGCCGCTGTACGCGTTGCTCTTTGCAAGCCCCTTGAGGGAGCTGCCATACTCCGCGATCAGCGCCGCCGCCTCCGCTGGCGAAAGACCATCCCGGACGAGCTTCTCCAGCAGAAGCTGCTCAAGCACTTTGTGGTCTGCGCTCCATTTGGAATGCCCCTTCCATTCCGTGATCTGCGGGAGGCTGCGGATCCGGCTTGCGGCCTCGTTGTCAAGCTGCTCGATTGACGCGAGATATTTTTCGAAGGCAGCCTCAAAACCCTCCACCTTCCACCGCGTCCGTTCGGCAGATGCCCGCGTGGGAGCCATCCCACCCAGCCGCGCGAAGCTCATGCCGCCCAGCGCTGATTCTGCGCGCCTGAGGCTCGGGAGCTTGCTGCTGTCAAACAGGCTTTTCGCCTTAACCAACTGCTGGCGCGCCTTCGCTGCCGCCGCATCGTCCAAAATGATCTTTCTGCCCATTTCCTAAAGTCCCCTTCCCACGGTCAATCGAGCGCATCCAGCAGGGATCGCCCTTCGTTGTACGCTGCCTCCCCCTCCTCCTGAATCTTTTTCAAAGCTTCATTGAACGTGGAGAGGTTCTCATAAAACACCCGCATCTCCTGTTTGAAGCCGGAGAAAAACTCGATGAAGGCATCCTTGGCCTCCCCGCTCCAACCAGAGACGGACAGGATGGCGACCGCGTTGCAGGATGCGGTCATGGCAGCATCGATGTCCATCAGTTTCGTGTCGGTCAGCACTATCACGTCGTTCATCAGTTGGTCGATGTCAAGATGGATCCCTGGCATAGCCATGTCTTCCCCTCCTTATCCCCTAGCGGCCGCAGCGGCGGCCTCGGCAGCGTGATGCGCCTGGTCTTCGCTGATCATCTGGCTGAGCAGGGCGGTCAGCCGCTGCATTTCCCTGCCGCATTCTGCGCACAGCTCCTGGGACAGCCCCTCGCTTTTCGCGTTCAGACGGCTCAACTGTGCTTCCACCGCCTAGATCGTGGCAGTGCTCACGGCATCCCCCACGCCCTGCGCAGCCAAGCGCATCGACTGGGAAATCTGCGCGCTGCAGCTACTGGCAGTATTCACATTGGGCGAAACGACCCCGCCCATGGCGCTTAGGTCGCGCTGGCAGCGGGCGATATCAAAGCAACGGCATCCCATGGCAATCCCTCCTTTGGATTCAAGGCGTTCGGCTTCAATGTGTTCGGCTTCAATGCGGACGGTCGCCCTGCATGGCTTCAGAAATCATCAGATCCTGCACCCGCACCGCTTCCCCTGTCTGCCGGATATCCTCGGCGGCAGTGCCCATCTTCGCCAGGAGCGCGTCATAGTCCTTCAGCAGCTTCGGGACATGCGCATCGAACGCGCCTGCAGCCGCGCCGAACCAATCCGCCTTCATGGCGGCATAGCTTCGCTCCAGTTCGGTTTTGTAATTTTCCAAAGAACTTTTCAGATCCACCAGTTTTGCATAGGCGGCATCGAAGTCATCCGCGACGACCTTGATGGCACTGCTTCCCATATCGACCTCTTTTCCCTACGCTTTCCCATCCCTGCCGACAAGCGCGCCTGACAGATGCGTGCGTGTGCTATAAGCGATGATAAAGAATCGACAAACTCTCTTTCTATATTTATATAATATGATACCATTATTGGGACTTTCGTTCCAATAAATACAATCCCAAAAAAAGTTTTCCCGACGACACTGCCGCCGGGACTGTCGCCCTGTGGATCCCCTCTACCGCCTGCGCCGACCGCCCCCCTGCGCCACCTTCATGCGCATGACCTGCTTCTGGATGGAGATCTTGGCGCGCATGACCAGCTCCTCCTCATCCTCGCCCCGCTCGTGCTGGGAGATCCATTGCTCGGCGCGCTCCTTTTCGCTCAGGGCACGGTCGAGGTCGATGTCCGTCGCCCACTCGGCTGCATCCAGGAAGATCATGATGCCGTCGCGCACGTCGATGAAGCCCTTTGCGCCCGCGAGCATGCGAAAGTCCTGCTGCCCTGCCTCCTGGATCCAGATCTCCCCCACGTCGAGCAGCTTGCATGCCCAGGTGTGGTTTGCCATGAAGCCCTCGTCGCCCGTCAGCGTGCGGACGATGACCATCCGGACTTCCCCCCGGTAGAAGAGGCGCTCCGGCGTGACGATTTCAAGCAGTACGGTATTTGCCATCACGCCTCCTTGCGGCTTTCTTCATAGCGCTGCACCACTTCGTCGATGCCGCCGGCGAAGAGGAAGAGCGACTCGGGGATATCGTCGTGCTTGCCGTCCAGGATCTCCCGGAAGCCTCGCACGGTCTCCGCGATCGAGATGTATTTGCCCGCCATTCCCGTGAAGGCCTCAGCCACGCTGAAGGGCTGGGAGAGGAAGCGCTGGATCTTGCGCGCCCGGTTCACGATGAGCTTGTCCGAGTCGGACAGCTCGTCCATGCCGAGGATGGCGATGATGTCCTGCAGCTCCTTGTAGTGCTGCAGCACCTCCTGCACACGCCGCGCCGTGTCATAGTGCTCTTCGCCGATGATGTTCGGATCCATGATGCGCGAGGTGGACTCGAGCGGATCCACGGCGGGGTAGATGCCCAGTTCTGTAATGGCGCGCGAGAGCACCGTCGTCGCGTCGAGGTGCGCGAAAGTGGTCGCGGGCGCAGGGTCTGTCAGGTCGTCGGCGGGGACGTAGATCGCCTGCACCGAGGTGATGGAGCCGGTCTTCGTCGAGGTGATGCGCTCCTGCAGGGCACCCATCTCCGTCGCCAGCGTAGGCTGGTAGCCTACGGAGGAAGGCACGCGCCCGAGCAGGGCAGAGACTTCCGAGCCTGCCTGCGTGAAGCGGAAGATGTTGTCGATGAACAGCAGCACGTCCTGCCCTTCTTCGTCGCGGAAGTATTCCGCCATCGTCAGCCCCGTCAGTGCCACGCGCATACGCGCACCGGGCGGCTCGTTCATCTGCCCGAACACCATGGCGGTCTTTTCAATGACGCCTGATTCGATCATCTCATAATACAGGTCGTTGCCCTCGCGCGTGCGCTCGCCGACCCCCGCAAAGACGGAGATGCCGCCGTGCTCTTTCGCGATGTTGCGGATCAGCTCCTGGATGAGGACGGTCTTGCCGACCCCCGCACCGCCGAAGAGCCCCACCTTGCCGCCGCGCGTGTAGGGCGCGATGAGGTCGATGACCTTGATGCCCGTCTCGAAAATCTGGGCTGTCGTGTCCTGTTCCTCGAAGGTCGGTGCCTGCCGGTGGATAGGCATGCGCCGCGCCGTCACGACAGGTTCCTTCTCGTCGATGTTCTCGCCGACGACGTTGAACAGCCGCCCGAGCACCTCCTGTCCCACAGGAACCTCAATGGGGTGCCCCATGTCCGCAGCCGCCATGCCGCGCTTCAGCCCGTCCGTTGACGAGAGCGCGATGCAGCGCACGATGTCGTCCCCGATATGCTGCGCGACTTCCGCGACGATGTCCCTGCCGTCCGCCTCGATGCGGATGGCGGAGAGCAGCTCCGGCATGCTGTCCTGGTCGAAGCGGATGTCTACGACCGGACCGATTACCTGATGGATGACGCCCGTGTTCTGTCCTTGCATGTCCTTTTTCTCCTATGCGATCTGCGTGCCTGTCAGCCTGCTTGCTTGTCAGTCCAGCGCCTCGGCGCCGCTGACGATCTCGGTGATCTCCCTTGTGATGGCCGCCTGCCGCGCCCGGTTGTAGAAGAGCTGCAGGTCGGAGATCATCGCCTGTGCGTTGTCCGTCGCGTTTTCCATCGCCATGCGCCGCGCAGCGTGCTCGCAGGTCGCCGACTCGACGATCGCGGCGTATACCATGATCTCCACGTACTTCGGGACGAGGTAGTTGAGCAGTTCCTCCGGCGAGGGGTCGTACTCCATGTACTTCTCGTGCGGCGTGACCTCCGGGCCGAGCTCGACTTCGAACGGCAGCAACTGCACCGCCGTCGCGCGCTGCTCGAGCGTGCTGACGAAGTGCGTGTAGACGAGCATGACGCGCCGGATCTCCCCTTTGTCGTAGAGCTGGATGATGGGGCGGCTGATGTCGCGCGTCTCGCGGAAACGGATGCTCTCCGGCGGACGGGAGTAGTCCTTCAGAATCTCGTAGCCGCGCTTGGAGCAGTAATCCCTGCCCTTGCTGCCGATGGAGATGATGCAGGAATCCGCCCGGTCGTCCCCGCGCAGGAACTCCTCCTCCGCGCGCTTGATGACGTTGGCGTTGAAACTGCCTGCCAGCCCGCGGTTGCTCGTCACGATCACGTAGCAGGTGCCCGACGCGTCTGGGATGCCGTTGATGTATTTGGAGGGGATGTCACCCGCGTGGTTGACGAAGAGATCCTCGATGGACTCCGTCACTAGGTGGAAATACTGGCGGGATTCCTCGAAGGTTGCCTTCGCGCGCCGCAGCTTTGCCGCCGAGACGAGTTTCATCGCATTCGTGATGTGCTCGATGCTCGTGACGGACTTGACGCGCCGCTTGATATCCTGCATGGACTGTGCCATTTACAGACCCGCCTCCTGCGTGAAATCTTTCATATATTCCTCGATGCCCTTCTTCAGCTTCGCCTCCGCATCCGGGGACAGTGCGCCCGTGTCACGGACAGACTGCCCGACTTCCGGGTACTGCGCGTCCATGTGGGCGTAAAGCCCCGCCTCGAAGGCGGAGATGTGCTCCGGCGCAAGCCCGTCCAGGTACTTGCCG
>JAITHG010000219.1 GCA_031280075.1 Eubacteriales Family XIII. Incertae Sedis bacterium
AAGCCCACGATGACGAAGCTGAGCACCGGCAGGACAGCCGGCGACAGGATGGGCTGGACGGTCTCGATGATGTAGGGTGTCAGCCCAAGCGCGTCGTTCGCCGCCTGCAGGATGAACGCTGAGACGACGATCATGAGCGGGAAGACCATCTCGGTGAAGCCCTTGATGATGGTGTCGCCCGCCTGCTTCGGGCGCATGAGCCCCTGCGGGATGAACAGCAGGAGGCAGGAGACATTGGCGATGATGACCCCGTAGAGCATGTCGCCGAAGTAGATGGTGGCAGCCACGAGCAGGAGCATCGGGATGGCGAAATTCCAGGCGCTGGGCTTTTTGCGGAACGTCGGCTCCTCCAGCCCCCCGGACTCCTGCATCTCCGCAAGCATGCTGTCCGGAAGGCACTGCCCGGTCTCCTTCGCGCGCCGATCCGCCTTGCGCATCGTCCCGTACATAGGGATGGCCTTGATGATGAACAGCGGCACGACGATCACGGCAATGATCGCATAAAACTGATAGGGGATCGTCTGGATATAGACCCAGGTCTGGTTCTTCTCCGTGGCGATCCCGGCGACCGTCAACTGACTCGCCATGTATGCCGCCCAGGTCGAGACGGGGATCAGCACGCAGACGGCGGCACCGGTCGAGTTGACGACATAGGCGAGGAACTCGCGCGCAACGCGGTACTTGTCGGCAAGCTTGCGCATGGCGGTGCCGACGGCGAGCGCATTCAGGTAGTCGTCCGCGAAGACGGCGATGCCGAGCAGCCAAGTGACGATCAGGGTCGATTTCTCCCCCCTCGTCACCTTCGCCGCCACAGCGGAGAAGCCAAACGTGCCGCCCGACCGCTCGATGAGGGCGACGAGGCTGCCGAACATGCCGCAGACGAGCACGACCCAGGCAGTGGTCGCGTTCATGAGCACCCCATAGGTTGCATCGATGAAGCTGGTGAAAAAGTTGCCCTTGCCGATGATGATGAACCCGACGAGCGCCCCGATCAAGAGCGGCTCAAGCGTGCGTTTGCTCCAAAGCGCAAGCACGATGACCACCGCCGCAGGGACTACGCTCAGAAGACCATAGTGTGCTACTGCATCCATTCCTATCTCCCTTCCAATAATCCAGAAAACGATTACATGTGTTATTATAATCCATTTACACCAAAGAAATATGGTGAGATGAATAGTCAGAATTACAAAACATCGGCGGAGACCCGTGCATAAGCTCTGGACGCTTTATTCCCGGATGCTCAGTTTCAGGATTTCCTTGTAGCTGTCCACGCGGCGGTCGCGGTGGAACTGCAGGATATCCCTGGCGCGTTTGATCTCGTCGAGGTCGAGCTCTGCGACGATGAGGTCTTCCTCGTTGCGCTTGCCCTCGGCGACGAGCGTGCCCCAGGGATCCGAGACGAAGCTGCGCCCGTAGAATTCCATGAAGCCGCTGCCGTCCTCCGCGGCCTCGCGCCCTACGCGGTTGCAGGCGCAGACGTAGAAGTTGTTGTGGATGCCGTGTCCGCGGATGGAGTCCACCCAGGTCTGCGAGGTGTCGAGATCCGGGTTGTCCGGCTCGGAGCCGATGGCGGAGGGGTAGAACACGAAGTCTGCGCCTTTGAGGGCGAGGATGCGCGTCGGCTCGGGAAACCACTCGTCCCAGCAGATGAGCACGCCGAATGTGGCGTACTTGGACTTGTAGACGAGGTAGGGGGAGTCGCCGGGCGTGAAGTAGTACTTCTCGAGATACTGCGGACCTTCCGGGATGTGATGCTTGCGGTAGTTGCCGAGCAGGCTGCCGTCCGCGTCGAAGACGGCGGCGGAATTGTAGTAGACTCCGTCCATGGCGTACTCATAGTAGCAGCTCACGATGACGACATCGAGCTCCTTGGCGAGCGCCGCCATGCGTGTGTTCGTCGGTCCGTCCACCGGCTCGGCGCGGTCGTATGCCTTGTAGTTGATGATCTGCGCGAAGTATGTCCCGTTGAAGAGCTCCTGCGTGCAGATGACCTTCGCACCCTTTGCGGCGGCGGCGCGGATCTGCTCCTCCGCCTTCGCGATGTTTTTCGCCGTGTCCGGGACGCAGGCGAACTGGGTCATGCCGATGGTCACTGTTCCTTTGTTCATGATTCTTCCTCCTAGTTGTTATGACTGCTGCTGTTTCTGCTTTCTGCGTACTGCTTTGTGATGTTTGTTGTGCTTTCTGCTGTTTAGCGGCGTTTGTTGCTCTTTCTGCTGTTTTGTAATTCCTGTTATTCTGTTACGGCATCGGATTGCTTCGTCGCCTTCGGCTCCTCGCAATGACAGCTTACCTGCTGTTACAGCGCAAACCCAAATCCCAGATACAGCCCCGTCGCCACTATGAAGCCCAGGGCACTGTACGGGAGCCCGCCGAGTGCCACGCGCACGGGCTGCCTCTGCACGGACTGCGAGCACATCAGGATCTGCTCCGCGAAGAAGCATGCTGTGCCTCCGAAGATGGAGCCGGACGCGATGGCGGCCACCGTCATGTAGGGGTTGACCGAAAACTGCGTGGATAGTGGTATGGCGATGGGCGCGATGAGCAGCATGACGGCCCAGTAGTCCACGCCGAGGAAGGCGATGACCCCGACCGTCACGAAGGTGAGCGCGGGGATTGCCCCGCCCGTGAGCATCGGTGTCACTACCCCGACGACGTATTCCTGGAAGCCGATGGCGTTCAGCCCCTCGACGAAGACGAAGGTCATGAGCACGATGACGAGGATGAATAGCATGTCGCCGATGCCGGCGAAGAAGCTCTCGAAGAACTCCGTCACGCTCATCTTCTTCCTCGGGATATATAAAAGGAAGGCGACAGCCAGAGCGCAGGTGACGGAGACGACCAGGTCGTGCTCCGGCGTGACGAACATGACTACGACGAGCACCAATACGGGCAGCGCGAAGTCGAGCAGCTTCCCCTTGCCCGCATCGATCTCGATCTCATCGCCCGCGCCCGCGTCTGCGCCTACGTCCGCGCCTGCATCCGCATCCGCTCCCGCCGCCGAGCCGGCGGCAGCCGCGACATCGTAGCTGCCCTCCTGCAGTTCACGGGCGTAGCGCTTGAACGCGCCCACGCGCGGCAGGAGACCAAAGGCGAGCAGGAAAGAGATCACGATGATGACGATGGGGTAGAACAGGAAGGGAATCAGCTTCGAATACTCCGTGAGCATGTTCGAGCCCTCGGGCGACACGCCGTTCTCCTGCATGACGCTGAAGACGAACACGGCGAAAGCGGTCAGCGGGATGAGGGCGCATACGGGCGTGCCCGTGCAGCAGATCGAGAAGGCGAGCTGCTCGCGCGGCACCTTGTGCCTGTCCGTGATCTCCCGCACCGTCGGTCCGATGCCGAGGTTGTTGATATAATCGTCGATGAAGAGGACGATGCCGAGCACCCATGTGAACACCAGGCTGCTGCGCTCGGACTGGATGTAGCGCGTCGCAAAGCGCCTGAACGCGCCGATGCCGCCGGAGCGGACCAGGAGGGCGATCAACGCCCCGAAGAGCGAAAGCATGAGGACGATCCAGGCATACGTCCCCTCCGCGAACACGCTGTAGACACCGTCCGTAAAACCGGTGAGAAACCCGGTTCCGTCCTTGAAGATGTAGACGAGCGCCGTCGCGACGATAATGGATTCAAAGACCTTCTTCGTGGTTGCCACAAGCACGAGCATGACCAGCAGGGGCAGCACCGTGAGGAAGGGGGCGCTTGCTACCCATGCCTGCATCTACCTCACCCCCTTTGGAAGCTGCTGTGTGATGCAGTGGATGTTGCCGCCCCCGTAGACCACCTCGCGCGTGGGCACGCCCACGACTTCATGGTTCGGAAAGACCGCCCGTAGCTGCTCCAGGGCAAGTCGGTCGTTTTCATCGTCATACTGCGGGACGATGATGCCCCCGTTCGTGATGAGGAAGTTCATATAGGAAGCGATGCAGACCTCGCCGTCCTCGCGCGGGGCAGTCCCCGCCACCGCATCGATGGCGAAGTCGCCGCGCAGCGTGACGGGCACCTTCGGCATGCAGAGCTTGTGCACCTTGAGCTGCCTGCCCTTCGCGTCCGTCATCTGGGACAGTTCTTCGAAGACCTGCCGGCTCGTCGCATAAAAGGGATCGGCAGGATCCTCCGACCAGATGCACAGGACCTCGCCGGGGCGCACGAAGCAAGCGACATCGTCGATGTGCCCGTTCGTCTCATCCGGGTCGATGCCGTCCTTCAGCCACAGCACCTTCTCCACATTGAGATAGTCCCGTAGCATGCCTTCGATGCCGGCGCGATCCAGGTGTGGGTTGCGCCCTTCGGACAGCAGGCACATCTCCGTCGTCAGGACTGTGCCCTCGCCATCTACGTGGATGCTGCCGCCCTCGAGCACGAAGCCGGGGGTCGAATAATAGTCCTTGCGTTCGAGCTGCGCGATCTTGCGCGGGATCATGTCGTCTGCGTCCCAGGGGAAGTAGAGCCCGTCGTGCAGCCCGCCCCAGGCGTTGAAGCCCCAGTCGACGGCGCGCGCTTCACCCTTGCCGTCCACGACGAAGGTGGGGCCGCAGTCGCGCACCCAGGCATCGTTGCTCGACATCTCGACCACGCGGATCTGCTCCGGCAGCCGGGCGAAGGCGTTCTCGTACTGCGCCTGCGAGACGAGCATGGTGACGGGGGTGAAGCGGCTGATGGCGGCGGCGACGGCAGCGTAGGCTCGCTGCACGGGCTTGCCGCCGTCCCGCCAGTTGTCCGGGCGTTCCGGCCAGATCATGAAGATCTGCTCCTGCGGCTCAAATTCCGCCGGCATCCGAAAGCCGTCCTTCCTAGGGGTGCTGTCAATCCGTTTGGTCATAGCGTACCTCCTTTTGCCCGGCAGAAAGACCGGGAAGAGCGGGACGGCGATGCGGGGCGCATGCCTCCGCTGTTTCTATTACAAAGTTATTCCTTTTCCTGCCAACATGCAAGAGGGAATTTTACCTGCTCCACTGTCCAAAAGTGGAATTTTGCCCTGCTTTAGGATATAATGTTAGAATAAAGGCAACGGTTGTAGGCGGCAGAAATGCGGCTCTATCTCCCGGATGTGCCGGGACAGGACGGGGTGACATGGTCAAGCTCTCATCCGAACAATGGAACATCATCAACGAGGCCATCTATGCGATGAACGCCGAGGGGAACCTTCGGCAGATGCGCGCCGGGCTCCTCGCCGCCCTGGACACGCTCATCCCCTTCGAACGCGCCTTCTTCGACCTCGGCAGCCGGCAGGGCAGCAAGACGGAGTTCTTCGACCCGGTGGCGCGCCGCATGGAGCGGAAATTTCTCGACCTCTACTACGACGAGTTCCAGTACATCGACACGATGTTCTGGTTTTTTTCGCAGACGCGCACCGACATCTACCGTGAGTCGGACTTCGTCAGCGAGGTGATGCGGGACACGTCCGCCTTCCACAGCGGCTGGCTTGTCCCGCAGGGCATCTACTTCAGCATGGGCTCGATGGCGGTGCACGAGGGCAGGCTCTACGGCTCTGTCAATCTCTGGCGCAGCAGGCAGCACGGCGACTTTTCGGACGAGGAAGTCCAGATCATGACCGTGCTCAACCGCCACCTCGGGCTGCGCCTCGCGAACTGCTTCCCGCAGGGTGTCCGGCGCAGGGATGCCGAGGCGGGCACGCATGCGCTCGCAGACCGCTACCACCTCACGCCGCGCGAAATCGAGATCGCAGACCGCATCCAGGAGGGGCAGACCATCCGCGAGATCGCCGAATCGCTGTTCGTGACGGAGAGCACCGTCAAGAAGCATACGACGCACATCTTCCGCAAGATGAAGGTGGCAAGCCGCACGCAGCTCGTCCGCGCCGTGCATACGTATATGGATAACCGCATGTCCGGCACAGGGGATTAGTTCTACAGAAAGAACATTTAAGAGCAATTTCTCAAAACTATATAAATTTCTATTATAAATTTCTTGCAAATTTTTTCTGCATAATTGCTTGACAAGCGCAGACTGCAAACGTAGAATCGAAGTAGGAGTTAGAACTACGTTTGTAGAAAGAGGGAGAGGGATGAAATATCGTGCTGAGACGCTCGATTTGCTCCAAAATGTCGCCGCTTGTTCCTATCTGCCGCTCAACCGTTGCCGCATCGATTTCACATCCCATATCGACATCCGGATCCTCCAGGAGTCCGTCATGCTGTCAAGGCGGACACTGCCCTTGATCGGATGCGGGTTCGAAATGGGTTTTTTTCGGAGCAAGTGGGTCGAGCTGGGATTTTCCGAAGATGACTACCTTCGTATTTTGCCTGCAGGAAATGATGCGGAGGCGGTGATCGCCGCGTGCTTTACAGAGCCGATGGATCTCGCCCGCGAGCCGCATCTGCGGATCGACGTGGTGCGCAGCGCGCAGCGCGACACGCTCTGTATCCGCATCAGTCACCTGCTCTGCGACGGGAGCGGTCTGAAGGAATACGTTGCGCTGCTCTCCTCGCTCTACACAGCCATCGCCGCCGGGATGCCCCTGCCCGAGCAGTGCAGCTACACGCGCAGCGTTGCCCCGCTGCTGTCCAGGCTTTCATTTTTGGAAAAGCTCCGCATTCCGTTCCCAAAGCAAAAAGAGAATGCCTATAGTGCGTCCATAAAACGAGAGCAGCTCGTTCTGCCGCCGGACAAATCGACTGGACCAAAAGCCGTCCACCTGCTCCGCAAGCAAATCGCAGGGCAGCAGTGGAACCGGTTGCGCAAATATGCCCGGGAGAACGGGCATACCATCAATGACCTGTTGATCGCAGCCTTTGCCCGCTCGCTGAGCAGGGCGCTCTGCGTGGAAACGATCCCGTTGCCCACCCCATTCGACCTCCGCCCATGGATCGCTCCGGGGACACCTTTTGGCATCAGCAACTTTGGCGGCAGCTACATGTGCCACATACGGGTGCGCAAGGGGGACAACCTAGCGGACACGGTCGCGCAAGCTGCCCTGCAGATGCAACGCCTCAAGACGGACAAGTACGCAGCCATGCCCGTTCTTTCCACCGGGTTTTACGCTGCCATCTTGCCACACGCGCTCCTGCACCGCTTCCTTCTTTGGTGTATGCCCTCCCATGACTTCTCCCTCTCCAACACCGGCATCCTCGCAGAGAGCATGATCGATTTTGCAGGGCTGCCAGTCGAAAGCGCCTATATGCTTGCACAGTTCTTTACAGGCGGAGGTCTGCACGTCGTCGCCTCCACCTGGCAGGAATGCTGCACGTTAACCTGCAACTTCATTTCCTCCCCAGAGCGGCGTGCATGGAACGAGCAGGTGGTGGATGCCATGGTGGATGAACTGAGCAGCGTATGAGCGAAAGCGGGGCGCATTTGCCGACCGCCTGTGCTATTATAATAATAAAATAGCAACAGCGGCAGCGGCGGCGGCAGAAAGGGCGGCATCCATGTATGAGGACGTGAAACGGCGCATCATCCTTGCGCGGAAGGAGGCGGAGCGGAGTGGGCTGTGCAGGCACAGGACCGGCAATTTCAGCATGCTCGGCAGG
>JAITHG010000223.1 GCA_031280075.1 Eubacteriales Family XIII. Incertae Sedis bacterium
CGTCCCCGGAGCCGGAACCGGAGCCAGAACCGCTTCCGCCGGAGCCGCCGCCCGGATTGACGTTCGAGTTCGATTGCCCCTTGGTGCGGATGGCTGCGAGGGCGGTCTTGGCGAAGGACAGCAGTTGCTCCACTTGCTCCTTCGACTGCGAGCTCGCGATGGAGAGCACATAACTGTTCCAGGTGCTCACGAAGAGCTGGTACTCGTTGTTGTAATAGGCGGCGCTTCCGGTCGCGGTCTGCGCCTTCGTCAGCTGCACGCCCAGTTCTTCCAGTGCATCTGCCTTCGCCCTCGGGAGGATGAGGCCATTGTCAACCGTGTAGGTGAACGTCGCCGTGTCCCCCGGTGCGCGCCCGATGCCCATGATCCTCGCCTTGATCGTGAACGCCCCTTCCGTGACAGGCGCGACGACGGGTGGGTGCTCTTCGCCGTTGGCGGTGTCGAGCCAGCGGTCTGCCTTGACGTTGAAGATGGGGCTTTCCAAGGTCGGCTCGCTGCCGTCTACCGTGTAGTGAACCTTGGCATCGCCTGTCCCTTCAGGGCGCAGCAGGCGTATTTTGTCCGCGGGGATGATGCCGCCACCGCTCGGTGCCGCTGCCACATTGCCCCACTTCCCGGCATCCTGCCCGAGGGTGATCTGGTTCACACCCTTCACGAAGGCCTGATAGTTCTGCTCCGAGGCGGCTTTCTGCCCAAAGCTGAGCACCAGCCCCTCGTTCTCCCGCAGGGTGAGGACGGGCGACACGGCATCGCCGCGCGCGCCGTCCGGATCGAAGTAGTAGCGTGGCTCAAACGCCTGCGACCACGTCAAGTCCGCTGTGAAACTCTCCCCGGCAGAGAAGGTTACCGCACGGTTTGCGGCGATGCCCCCCGCCTGCACGCCAGCCGCAGCGAAGACATCCGACAGGAGGACACCCGCCGCCGTCGTCTTCGCGTAACTGTTGTACGTATTGCGGTGGGAGAAGGTCTGCTCGGTCTTTGGAAGCTTGTTGTACGCCGCCTTCGTGAAGGAGAGCAGCAGCTTGTCCCCATCGTAGATGCGCAGCAGCACCTCGCTGCCGGACGTGCCCCCGTCCCCGCTGTCCCCGCCTTTGCTCTCTTCGAACAGCCTGAATGCTGCCCCGGCATAGACGAGACCGGAAGGCAGGGCGGACATGGCGTATACATTGTCAAGCGAATCGCTTGACCAGCTATTGACAGCCGAACTGTGGTGGGTCGGTGCCTTGTCCCCAAATCCCGCCGTCCTATATGCCCCCAGCCCGGACGTGCCGTACCAGAGGTTGCCTGCCGCATCTACGAGGACGCGCCGGATCTCCGGGTTGATGGCGGCTGTCGCCTTGTCCTTCAGGTCGGGCAGCAGGGACTGACCCGTGCGCGAGACGACCTCGCGCGCGGCGGAGACATAGTCCACGCGCCCGCCGATGTTCGGCAGGTCTGCATACGAGCCGCTGCGGACGACGTATGCGCCGCCGACCCCGTCCGGGGCGATGTCGCGCACCCAGTAGTCCGCAAGCAGGTCGCCGCTGTACGCGTCCGCATCATAGCGTTTGGCGAAGGTGATCGCACCCGCGGTCGAGAGATAGCCGTAGCCGCCCACGTATCCGCTGTTCGAGCCTGTCCCGCCCGCCTCGTCGGGGTAGCAGCCAAACCACATCCCACCGTCCGCGTCCTGCGAAAGCACGGAGATGGAGAGGGCGGGCAGTCCGTCCGCACGCGTCCAGGTCTTCCATTCCCCCGTAGACGGGCTGAAGCGGGTGAGCCCGCCGAAGCTCCCGATGTAGACATCGCCGTTTGGTGCCACTTCGACCGCCTGCACGAAGTCGTCCGGCAGCCCGCTGTTCTGTGTGTTGAAATAGACGACACCGCCGTCCGGGGCAATGCGTGCAAGCCCTTTATTATTGGAAAGGTTCCCATAATCGTAGCCCTGCGTGACGTAGAGGTTTCCCTGTCCGTCCTCGGCAACGTCATAGATGAAGGGCACGGCGAGCTTGTCTGTGTAGTCCTTGAGCAGGGCTCCGCTTGAACTGTATTCGTACAGACCGACGGTCGATGCCATATACACGCCGCCTGCCGCAGAGGGGACGATGTTGCGCGCCCCGGAGGCGGGCGTGTCCGGCGCGCCGGGCTTCGGAAGGATGAACCAGGGGCTGTCCGGTGTCTCCACGGTCTCGCCCGGTTTCACGAAGTCGCCGGTGCCGACCACGATGCTGCACAGCCACTTCTCGCACCAGCCGCTGTTGTTGTTCACGAACAGGCGCAGCGGACCGAAGGCGTTGCCAGCCGCCTCGACGAAGCCGGGCTCACTCGGCTGCTTGCTGCCGTCGCCGCCTGCCACGAGCGGGTAGCCGTTCTGCCCGTAGGCGACGAGCACGGGCTTGCCGTTGATGCCGCTGCCTACGATGTTGTCGATCTGCCCGGAGAGGTCGAGCGGGTAGTTGTCGACGCTGTTGAACTTGAGTGCGGAGGGCTTGGAGACACCGTCCTTCAGCCCCACTTCGTCGCGGATCAGCGCCCAGAGCCCCAGCCCCTGCACTTCGAGAAAACTCTCCGAGAGCGTGTAGGTATCTTGGACGAAGTATGCATCGAGCGCCTCGAGCTCTCCGACCGTGAACGTCTTTGTCTCCTTCACATCGCTGCCGGAGATGACGAGGGCAGGTCTGTCCTTGTAGGCGGCGTACACGCCGTAGTCGTGCTTCCATCCGGTGACGGCGGCAGCCACCACTTCGATGGAGACCACGTCCTCGACGACGGATTTTGCCGCGTATGCGCCCGAGGGCTGGACGACGAGCTTCAGCGGTCCCCCGCTGTTCCCATAGGTTGCCTCGTAGCCGGGGCTAGTATCCGTCTGTACGAGCGGCTTGCCGTCCCCGGGCTGCGCTGCGGTGTCCTTGTTCTGCCCGTAGGCGAGCAGGATCCTCTTGCCATCCACGCCGCCCGCGAGGTCTGCCGCCTGGATCGTGAGACTGTCGCCACCCTTGCCGGTGACGACGACCTTCTCGACTTGGGATCCCATGCGCACCTGCGCGTCGTTGAGCAGCTTGTACAGGTCGATGCCGCGGTAGCGAACCGCCTGCGCGCCTTCGCCGTAGAGGTCGGTCACGAGGAAGGTCTGCTTGCGCTCGATCGCCCCGACGGAGAGCGTGACCGCGCTGTCCTTCACCGCGCCCGTGAACTGAACCTCGTTGTCCGCGAGGGCATCGTAGGGGGATGTCTCATGCGCGTAGTGGTCGGGTTCGAGGTTGACGGTGATCTTCGTGACCTTCTCCACCTTGACGGGCGCGCCAGAGATGTCGTTCGCCGCATTCTGTGCCGCCGTCTGAGGCAGGATCAGAGCTAGGGGACCGCCTGTGTTCTTGACCGTGAGCCCTGCCACGTTCGGGTGCGTGTTCACATAGCCCGGGGAGGCAGAATCGGCTACGAGCGGGAATCCGTTCTCCGCAAAGGCGAGCACTGCTCCGAGCCCGTTTGTGCCGCTGACAGAATTGTAGCCCTCCTCGCGGATGCGGTCGAGGCTGACCTGTGTCGAAGGGTCGTCGTTGAACGTGACCGTCCCGAGCGTGCCGGGAATCTGCGCCGCTTCGCTGAGCAGGTACCATAGGTTCACACCTTCAAAGAGGTCTTCGATGGCTGCCCCGCCACCGCTCTTTTTATGGAAGTACCACGCCTTCTCCTGCCGGTTGGCGCGCTGGGAGTCCGTCACGCCGCTGCCGTAGAGCAGTCCTTCGATCTCTCCGACCGTCAACGTCTGTGTCTCGGTGCCGCCGCCTGCCCGCACGGTCTCGATGGTCAGCTGCTGGTTCGAAAGGGTCTGATAGGCACCGCCCGCGCCGGGGTTCTGACTGTGCGCACTGTAGGCGACGGCATCGCCGACGAAGATGCCGTCGATGCGCTGCAGCTGGTTCGACCCGTTGCTGTGGTAGTAATCCCGCTTGCCGAAGATGGCGCGAACCGGTCCGCCCTCGTTGGCGAGCCCACTCTTGAAGCCGTCCATCGAGCTGTTCCGCACATAGGGATAGCCGTTGACTCCGTAGGCGAGCAGCACGGGGTAGCCCTTCTTCACAGGGTAGCCGTTCGCATCGGTGTCGGGGAAGCTGCTGCCGCCGGGCGGGATGAGCTCATTGACAGGCGGGCGCGTCGTCCCGAGGTCGTTGATCGCCTTCTCATAATAGTAGAAGCGATCGGGATGCGCCAGATCCGCTGTCGAAAACTTCTCGCTGGTTTTGTAATGATCCCAGGCGCGGAAGGTGACACCGGTCTGCTCGTTGTCCCCGTAGCTTTCCGGAAGCCCGAACTCCCGCAGGAGCTTCCACAGGTCGAGCCCCTCGTATTGATTCACGTACCAATAGGTCGTGTTCGCCAAGCTGTACTCGTCTGAGTGGACGAGGGAGGGCTTGTCGGTGGCAAGCTTCTCCAGATCTTTTACGCGAAAGTTGATCTCCGCACCGAGCGCGTTCCCGCCGAAGGTGACGATGTGCTCCGTGTTCTGCGGATCGTCGTAGGGTGCCTTGTCGTGCCGGAAGCCGGGGGCAGGGCTTGCTTCCTCGACGTAGATGTAGGCGACGCTGGAGAATTTCCCTCCGTCGCCAAACGTCGCCTGCTTCGCCTGGAAATCCGCCTTGTCGTAGACGAGCTTCAGGCAGCCATCCTCGTTGCCGAGGGCGCTGTCCTTGCCGTCCGCGCCGTTGTAGACAAAGGGCTTCGCGCCTTTGCCGTCCGCTCCAGCCGTGCCCCAGGCGAGGAGGACTGGGGTCTGCGCCGCATTCAGCTCAGCGGCGGGGATGGAGGCGACGGTCTGCCGCCAGCGGTTCTTGAAGACCAGGTTTGCGTTCTGGGTCAGCAGGTTCACCGCCCCGGTTCCCCCGACCTTGCCTTCGAGCACGGAGGTGACGCGAATGCCCTGGTAGGAGCGCGCCGTGTCCGTGCCACCGCGCGTGTCCGTGTATACCCCGGTGTGCGTGTCTGCCGCGTCTGCGCCCTCGAGGTTGCCCACGGGGATCGCGACACCCGCCTGCACGCCCGGTCCCTCGACGGTCAGCGTCGCGCCGGTCAGCGCGCTGATGTTGTAGGGTGCGCCGCTGTAGTCCGTGTGCTTGTAGCCGCCCTCCGGCTGCGGTGCCGCTGTCAGGGTGATGCCGGTCACGAGCTTCGCCGGCTTGTCCGAGGCGTGGTAGACGCGCAGCCAAGCCTTGTTGGACGGATTGTTTTTCTCCGAATCGACGACGGCATTCAGCGCGTTCGCTGCATCGCCCACCTCATAGGCCAGGACATATGGCGTGCCGCTCTCCGATGCCGTGCGCACCTGCGCGACTGTGATGTCTTTGTAGACGGGATCGTTGTAGTTGTCCGCCGTGGAGAGTGCAAGGGTGTCGCCTGCCGTGAATCCAGGTCCTGATACGAGATCCGCCAGATCCACGCCGCGGACGTGATCCGTGCGGTCGCTGCCGCTCGAGGAATAGGTGAAGGCTGCCGGGACGCGCGGCATCAGCAGGAGCTGTGCGCGCGTGTAAGACTTCGCCCCGCCGGAAGCCGGGGTGACCTGCAGGACGGGCGGGAGCGCACCGCCGAGCCGAACTTCCTGCACCCCGGAAATATGGTTGGAATTGTTCACTTCGGTCGGGGTTGTCTGCCCGATGCGCAGGGTCGGTCTGCCGTCCTCCCCCTTGGCAGGGACGAGCGTGATCGCAGCGTCGGGTGCGGTCGCTTGGGTCACAGACAGCTCGCCTTCGCTGAACGCGAGCACGGCGGGGACGGGGGTTGCGTTTTCGGAGAGATCCCCGCTGTCGGAATAATTCGCAAGGTTCGGATAGAAATAGCGCTGGGCGGCGGTGTCAAAGCTGCGGTTGCTGCCATAGCCGTCCGGTGCAGAGGCGACCAAGGTTCCCGACTTCCCGCCGAGCAGGGACGCGAGCAGCACGCCCTTTGCATCGATGTACTTCTTCGTATCAGAGCTGTTGATCGCCGTCATCCGGTAGGTGGCTGGATCCGCGAGGGCATCCAGTTCCTCTTTCGTATACGATTTTTCCAGATTCAGGTCTGCCCGGTCTGCGCCTGTCAGGCTGTCGCCCGTCACGACGAGGATCGGCTGCTCCTTCTGCGTGCCGAGCACGGTGGTCTGCGCGTAGGCATCGGGCGCGATGCCGTACGGCACAAGCCCGCTGCCGAGCAGCGCCAAGGTCAGCACGACAACCGTGACGACCCGGAAACCGAACTTCCGTGGGATACCCATTTCCTATACCTCCTCATTCCATTGCCGACTTAAATAAGAAACAATAACAGAAACAATAACAGAAACAATGACAGGGAAAAGCCCTGGCGGTGCATCTGTTGGGAACGTGCAGAGGGGACTGGTTCGCATCACCCTGTGCATCTCATTGTCAGAATACACGAAGTGGGTCGGCAAAGCAAGGGAAATGTTGTTTGGGCAACATTTTGGGACCGCGGAAGCGATGGGCGCAGCGGAGCCACAGTGGGTCACAGTGGGACCACAGCGGGGCAATCCTGTATGCAGTCAACAATTCAGTTGACATCCGCAGGAAAATTCAACAGAATAGATACTGTGCGTAGTTAGCTGAAGGTTACTTGCACTTGGCGCGGGTCGATGCCGATGGCGGGACGCGGACGGCAGTGAGAGGGCAGCAGCGGCAGCGGAAGAAAGTAGCGCGGCGGCGGAAGTCGGGCAGGCGGAGACGACAAGGCGGACGGCAGCGGGCAGATGACAGCAGGAGGCGACGACAAGGCGGGCGGCAGCGGGCAGATGACAGTAGGAGGCGATGGAAAGGAGGACGGCAGCGGGCAGATGGCAGCAGGTGGAGAAAGAAAGGCGGAAGACAGCAGGCAGATGACTGTAGGGGACGGGCAAAAGAGGCGTGGGGCAGGGCGCGTGCGCGCGGCGGATGTGGCGCTGACGGGCGTGTTTCTCGCTGTCATCCTAGCGGTGGGATTGCTCGAGCGCATGGTTCCGCTCGACTTCCTCGTGCCGGGCGCGCGCCTCGGGCTGTCCAACATCGTCATCCTGCTGTCGCTGTGCCTGTTCCCGCTGCGTGTCACGCTGGCGCTTGCAGTCTTGAAATGCCTGTTGCTCTCGGCGCTGGTCGGCGGACCGTCGTCGTTCCTGTACAGTCTGGGCGGCACGATGCTCGCGCTGGTCGTCATGGGGCTGCTCCTGTGGTTGCCCGGGCGACGTGTCGGGCTGGTCGGCGTGAGCGTTGCGGGTGCCGCCGCCCACAGTGTGGGGCAGGTTGCGGTGTCTGCCGTCATCCTCGAGAACGCGGGCATGTTTGCCTATTTGCCATTTTTGCTCGCAGTCAGCCTCGCGAGCGGGTTTTGCGTGGGGGTGCTGGCGAGGCTCACCCTGCCGCGCGTGGAGGCGGGGCGGGGTACCCGGGGCGACGGATCCAGTGGTGGACAGAACCGTAGGGGCGACCGGTCCCGGTCGCCCGGCACGGCAGAGCCCGGGGTGGATGGAACCGCAGGGTCGGTCACAACGGTGGATGGGCAAGGGGCGTGCGGTGCAGGGAGGGATGGCACGCTTGTGCAGGGGCAGCGTCCGGTGATGGGGTGTGCGCGGAGTTCAGCGATGGG
>JAITHG010000260.1 GCA_031280075.1 Eubacteriales Family XIII. Incertae Sedis bacterium
CTGCCCGGCTCGTACCTCGTCGCGACGGAGAACAGTTACGTGGGCAACCTCGTGGAGTTGGCGGGCGGCGTCAACGTCTACGGAGGGACGGGGGAGGAGTTCCTGAACGTGAACACGGAGGACATGGAGCAGCGCGACCCGGACATCATCCTGCGCGCCGCCCATGCCCTGCCCGAGGACGTGGTGGAGATGTTCAAGGAAGAATTTGAGACGAACGGCATCTGGAAGCACTTTCGCGCGGTGCAGGAGGGGCGTGTCCATGACCTGCCCTACGAGATGTTCGGCATGAGCGCAAAGTTCAACTACGGGGAGGCGCTCGAGCTGCTCGACGGGCTTTTCTACGGGGAAGGGGGCGCGGATGCCTGAGGCGAAGCCGGGACGAAAGGTGGGGCGGATGCCCGAGAACCGGCGGCGCGCCGTGCGCGGGGCGTTCGCCTTCCCCGTCCTCGTGCTTCTGCTCGCGGCGCTGGTGCTCTTCTCCGCGCGGACGGGCAGCATCGACGTCTCCTTCGGCAGGCTGCTCCACGGGTTGTTCACCGCCTACGACCGGGATGTCGCCATCATCTTCGACCTACGCTTCCCGCGCATCTTCGTCGCCCTGCTCGGCGGCGCGGCGATGGCGGTGTCCGGCGTGCTGCTGCAGGCGGTCATGAAGAACCCGCTCGCTGACCCGACCATCATCGGCGTGTCCGGCGGGGCTGCCTTCGCTGCCGTCGTCACGGTGGCATTTGCGCCCGCCTTGTTCTTCTTCGTACCTTTGCTGTCCTTTGCGGGCGGGCTAGGGGCGTTCTTCATCGTCTATGCGCTATCTTGGCGCTCCGGGCTTTCGCCCGTGCGCATCATCCTCGTCGGCGTGGCGGTGGGCGCGCTTTTCACAGGGCTGACCGAGGCGCTGGGCGCGATGACGGGCAGCACGTTCACGGGGGTGGCAAGCATCGTGAACGCCAACATCGCGATGAAGACCTGGGAGGACGTGCGCATGCTGCTGGGCTATGTGGCAGTGGGGCTGCTCGCCGCCCTCGCGCTCGCAGGGCGCTGCAACCTCATCCAGCTCGAGGACAGGACGGTGCGCTCGCTCGGCATCGCCATCGGCAGGACGCGCCTGCTCATCTCGGTCTTCGCCGTCCTGCTTGCCTCCATCGCCGCCTCCGTCGTCGGCACGATCGCCTTCCTGGGGCTGATTGCGCCGCACATCGGACGGCTGCTCGTGGGCTCCGACCACAGGGCGCTCATCCCCTTCGCCATGCCGCTCGGCGCGTTCCTGCTGCTGGGCGCAGACACGGTGGGGCGGCTGATCGCGCCCCCCTTCGAGGTGAGCGCGCAGATTGTCATGTCCGTCGTAGGCGGCCCGTTTTTCGTCGTGCTGCTGCTCCGGAGCGGGAGGGCTTATGGGAAATGAGGGGAGGAAGAACGGCGCGGGGCTGCCGCCTGTCTACGAAGTGGAAGGGCTGCGCTTCGCCTACGGGGAGACCTCTGTCTTCGGCGGGCTTGGGCTGTCCATCCCGGAAGGCGAGGTCGTCAGCTTCCTCGGCGGGAACGGCTGCGGAAAGACGACGCTCTTCCGCCTGATGACTAAGGGGCTGAAGCCGGACGGTGGCAGGGTGCTCCTGCGCGGGGAGGATGTCGCGCATGTCGCGCTGCGGGATTTTTCGCGGCAGGTAGCCATCGTCCACCAGCACAACGCCTGCCCGCACGACCTGACCGTGCGCGCCCTCGTAGCATACGGGCGCACCCCGCACCGGGGCTACTTCGACCCGGTCTCGCTCGAGGACGAGGCGGCGGTCGACCGCGCCCTTGCCATCACGGATCTGACAGACTACGAGGACAGGGCGATGGGCAGCCTCTCCGGCGGACAACGCCAGCGCGCCTTCATCGCAATGTCCATTGCGCAGGAGACGGAGATCCTGTTCATGGACGAGCCGACGACCTTCCTCGACATCCGCTACCAAGCGCAGATCCTGGAACTCGTCCGCAGGCTCAACCGGGAGCGCGGCACGACCATCGTCATGGTGCTGCACGACATCAACCAGGCAATGCACTACAGCGACAGCGTGCTGGCATTCTCCCCAAAGGGCGAACTGCTGGCACAAGGCAGCCCCCAGACAGTCGTCACGGAAGCGCTGCTGGAATCGGTATACGGCGTGCGGCTGCGGCTCTTCCAGGCAGAAGGGCAGACGCTCGCAGGCTTTATGCAGAAAGAATAATTTTTGCAGGATGGTTCTTTTGTATTAGATCGTATACACCCAGAACGCGTCCCGGTCCTTGTCGTCGGATTTGTAGAGCAGGTCGGGCTCCCGGATGCTTACCCGTGTCTTTTCCGGGATGCTCTTCGTGATGAAGGAGTTTGAGCCTACTACTACGCCCTCCCCAATGACGGTAGCTCCGCCGAGGATGGATGCGCCGGAATAGATGGTCACGTGGTCTTCTATCGTGGGGTGGCGCTTGACGCCGGTCAGGAGCTGCCCGCCGCGCGTGGACATCGCGCCCAGGGTCACGCCTTGGTAGATTTTCACGAAATTGCCGATGATGCAGGTCTCGCCGACGACGATGCCCGTCCCGTGGTCGAGGAAGAAGTGATGCCCGATCTTTGCGCCGGGGTTGATGTCGATGCCTGTGAGGCTGTGCGCGCGCTCCGTCATCATGCGCGGGATGAGCGGGATGTCCCGGAGGTAGAGCTCGTGCGCGAGCCGGTACACCGAGATGGCGTGGATGCCGGGGTAGGACAGGATGATCTCCTCCTTGCTGCGGGCGGCGGGGTCCCCGTCGAAGGAAGCCTCGACATCCGTGGCAAGCACCGCACGGATGGCGGGGATTTCCTTCAGGAAGGAGAGCGCCTTCTGCTCTGCGAGCGCCTCCGAGCCTTCGTCCAAACCAGGAGAGGCGGCATCCCCGATGCGCAGCGCCTTCCCGATCTGGCGACTGAGCGAGACGAAGATCCGTTCCACCGTCTCCCCGACGTAGTACTCGACCAGCTCCGGCTTGAGCCTGCGCCTGTCATAGTAGCCTGCGAAGATCAGGCTGCGCAGGTCGTCCGTGATGGTGTCCACCGCGTCGCGGTCGATCTGTTCGTGCTCCCCGATGCGGATGATGTCGGGCTCCGTCCCGTAACTCTTGGCGATGGCGCCAACGATGTCCTTGATGTCCGCTTCCGCGCTGTTCATATTCTCGCTCCTCGCTCCATTGGTAAACGATGGGGGTTTGCCTGTATGAATTCCAGTTTATATCACGGGCAACTTGGGTGTCAAGGGCGCGGAGAACGGAACTACTAGCCCACAACAAAGGCATATAACTCAAATATAACCAGATAGCTCAACGCCTACATGATGGAGAGATATATCAACCCGATGATTGCCAGCGGGAAGCTGCAAATGACCATCCCCGGCAAGCCCAGAAGCCGCAACCAGAAGTATTGCAGCCTCTAAGCTGCCGGTGCCCTGCAGGGCGCACCGGGTTGGTCTCGAGTGTCAAGGTTTTACCCTGCTTGACACGGGGGTTGTTACCATCGTCGTCCCTTCCCAGGACAAGGATTTGCTGCTGAGCGTCATGGCAGACAAGCAGGTGGAAACCGAGACATCGCTGGACAAAAAATATAATTACGATACAGGAGAACAGAGTGGGGGCTTTGAGATATTTTTTTTCTAAAGCTGTTCCGCGTTGGAACAAGTTTGTTTCTTGAATTAAGAATACTGATTTTTGTAAAAATGGTTTGTATTGTTAATGGCGTGTTGGGCTGTGGAAGTTGAAATTTCGGGATTTGCTTGTTTTCGCCCTGCCGTCCTCCTAGTATCGAGGGCGGTTTTTGGGATTTACAAAAATGGGATTATATATGAATAATGGGTTATGTTGTGCCATTTTTGTTCGCAGGTGGAACAGAAATCGCTATTGCAATGCGTGTTGCCATATGCTAACCTACAAGATGGTTAGCGCTTGCTAACCACCCGGAATGCTCCAAGCAGCACTACTGCGCTTGTGCGCAGAGCGCATGGGGCATCATCATTTTGGGCGGGACGCAGGATAGCCCTGCGGTTCTGCCACTTGCCGGGCTGAATGCCCGGAGAAAGAGAGGTATATCAAATGGCAAT
>JAITHG010000267.1 GCA_031280075.1 Eubacteriales Family XIII. Incertae Sedis bacterium
GCGGACGCCGAGCAGGATGCCGATGACGATGGCGATGACCGTCGTCAGGCAGGCGAGCAGGAAGGTCGCGGGGAAGCGCAGCATCACCTCTCCCGTGACGGACTGGTCACTGACGTAGGAAGCGCCCCAGTCCCAATGGAGGACAATGCCCCCGACAAAATCGAAATACTGAATAAAGAAGGGATCGTTCAGACCGTTCTTTTCCCGCCAAGCCTCCCGTGCCTCAGCGGACACCTGCGGGCCGAGGATCACATCGGCCGGGTCGCCCGGTGTCAGGTAGAGGATCGTGAATATGAGGAGGGATACGCCGAAGAGGACGGGTATCATAAACAAAAGCCGCTTGACGATGTACCTTGCCATAAGCAGTTCCTCCAAGGAGATGCGGGGGTATCGATCTGCAGGCAGTGCGTCCGGGGCAGCCCCTGCCCCGGACACACACCTTTTCATGCCGCCTGCCGGCAGGCGCGGCAGGCGCTACTTAAAGTACACGTTCTTGAAGTCGAGCAGCTGACCGCGCAGCCCAAAGCCCGTGAGGTCGGCGGAACACCCGATATATGTCTGTGCATTCGTGAGCGGCAGCCAGTAAAGCCCCTTTTCGAAGAAATATGCCTGCATGTCCTTGTACAGCTGCGCCCGTGCGTCGATGTCCGGCGTGGAGCGGATCTGTTTCATGATCTCGGAGAAATCTGCACCGGATCCATCTGCGGAATCATTCCACCGACTCGCGCCGAAGAGCATCGGGTTGTCAATGTATGCGATGGACTCATCCGAGGTCAGACAGAAGAACAGGAACAGGTCGTATGCCTGGTCGTCCCCGCCGTACATGATGGAGTTTTCTGTGGCGTAGTCCGTCAGCGTGATGTCCAGGGTGATGCCAATCTCGGCGAGCATGGCGCTGAGCTGCTCGCTGACGAGCTGGAAGTTGGTTGTCGACTCTGCCAATAGCCGCAGCGTCAGCCCACCTTCATAGCCCGCATCCTTCATGAGCTGCTTCGCCTTTTCGATGTCGGGGGGGTAGGGGGGCTCCGTCTCATATTTGCTGTCGTAGCCAAGGGCACTCGGCGCGAGGATGCTCGGGCTGGGGTTTGCGAACCCGTCGAAGGCACCGAGGATGATATCGTCCCGGTTGACCGCATACCAGATCGCCTGACGGACGCGGAAGTCGCTGAGCGCCTTGTTGGCACAGTTCATCCCCATCCAATTGTTCAGTAGATCCTCCGTCATGAGCAGTTGGAGATCGTCGGACGCAGCGACCGATTTCACCTGGTCTGCGTTGAGGTTCCAGACGAGATCCACGCTTCCGCTCTGCAGTTCCATAAAGGAGGCAGTGTCGTCGCTGACGATCTTCATGACCATGTTCTTGATCTTCGGCTCGCCCTTGTAGTAGTCCTTGAAGGCCTCGACCGTGATTTGCTCGCCGGACTTCCACTCCTTGACGTAGTACTGGGCTGGGCTGACAGGAGCCTGGTAGAATTTTTCGGGTCCCAGTTCGTCATATGCCTTCTTGCTGATGAGCGTGAACATCATAAAGCTTGCTTCCCACACGCCGTTCGGCGCATTGAAGCGGATGTCGATCGTGTGGTCGTCGATGATCTTTGTCTTGTCTACGTCGACGAAGTCGAGCTGCCAGCCAAGACCGCTGTCATTGCGGAACGCAAGCATCGAAGCGACAATGTCCTCGGATGTCAGTTCCTCTCCGTCGTGCATCATGATGCCCGGGATGAGGTGGAAGGTCACGCCCAGACCGTCTGCGTCTGCTTCGTAGCTTTCGCAGACAGGCGAGAAGAACTTCCCTTCAACGAAGTCGTAGCGGATGAAGTACTCCACGACGGCATAGGCGAACGGGTAGGTCGACATGTCGAGCAGGTTGTCCAGCGAGATCTTGCCCGGATCCATTGTGGCTGCGAACGTGAGCGTGTCCTTTGTGCTCTTGGCATCTTCGTTCGCCGCGTCGGCAGCGGCCTTCTGCGTGTTCGCCCTGGCTGCCTCCGTGATCGCGGCAGTATCGTCTGCTGCGTCCCCGCCACCGCCACCGCCACCCCCGCTGCCGTCGCTTTCACCCCCACCGCAGGCAGCCATACCAACAGACAGGGCGACAACGAGGACTAAAACCAAACACACTGTAACGAATTTTGATTTGAACAGTCGCATCTTCTTTTCCTCCATAACCCAAAGTGATATTTAACTGCGCAGAAAAACAGAATAAGTATTATTGCTTGGGGTGTTTTCGTTCAGCTGTCATTGCCGATGCAACTGCCAAAATCATTTCCATCGCCTCATTTCCCTGACGGCATATGCGTTGGGGTGCGTACTGTACGCTGCTCTCTTCCGATGCGACGCTTGTTCGCCTCATTATTGACCAAAGGCAAAGAGAATGCAAACGAAATATTGAAATGAGACAATAAGTTATTGTTATTGGGTGGGATTTCTTTCGTATGTGTCCCCGTGTTCGGCCAAAAAGGATTTGCTCCAATTTTGACCGGACACGGGGAATTGACTAGTGGCGCGTTCTATCAGAACGCTTCCTGATCTTGATCCTCTTGGTCTGCCTCTTCCTCTTCTTCCTTTCTGCGGCGCAGCTTGTGCAGAATGTCCATGATTACATGCAGGATGAAGAATAGGGCGACGATGGGTGTCCAGCGGTTGAACCAGACCATCGGAGTCCGGAGGTCGTCGCGGAGGAGCCACACGATGATGACGAGCAGCCCCGTGAGGACGGCGAGCAGCGTGAAGATGCCTGTCCGTTGGCGGCTGCGCTCCTGCTCGTCGTATGTCTCCGATTCGAACAGCGACTTTTGCAGGAGGTACGGATCGTACTC
>JAITHG010000091.1 GCA_031280075.1 Eubacteriales Family XIII. Incertae Sedis bacterium
GTGCGGTTTATCGTTATATCATCAATTTATCATCAGCGACCCTTTTTGAAGCCCGAAAAACGTTGATTTATCAGGCATTTCACGCTTCCACCTGACTATTCCCACTCAATCGTCCCAGGCGGCTTGCTAGTCAGATCATACAGCACCCGGTTCACGCCATCAACCTCGTTCACGACACGGTTCGCGATCCGTTCCAGCAGGTCGTGTGGGAGCCTAGCCCAGTCGCTGGTCATGCCGTCTACGGAGGTCACGGCTCGGATGCCCACTGCGTAGTCGTAGGTGCGGCTGTCGCCCATCACACCCACGCTGCGGATGTCCGGGAGGACTGTGAAGTACTGCCAGACGCTGTTTTCGCTGTTCCGTCTGCCAGTCTCTTCGTAGAGGCTCTGGTTGTAGGCATCGATCTCCTCTCGGAGGATGGCATCGGATTCGCGGATGATGGCGAGCTTGTCCGGGGTCACAGCGCCCAGGCAGCGGATGGCGAGACCCGGTCCTGGGAAAGGCTGCCGCCAGACGAGTTCGGGCGCGATTCCTAGCTCTTCGCCGACGGCGCGCACCTCGTCCTTGAACAGCAGGCGCAGGGGTTCGAGCAGCTCGAGATCCATGTCGTCCGGCAGCCCGCCGACATTGTGGTGCGACTTGATGACAGCAGCGCCGCCGCCACCGCCGCCGCTCTCGACCACGTCGGGGTAGATAGTCCCCTGCAGGAGGAAATCGATGTCGCCCTCCGTTTCGTAAAGCCTGCGGGACTCCTCCTCAAAGACGGCGATGAACTCCGCGCCGATGATCTTGCGCTTCTGCTCGGGGTCGTCCACCCCCTCCAGCTTCGCGAGAAAGCGTTCAGCGGCATCCACCCGCTCGATACGCATGTTGAAGCGTCTGCCGTAGACCTCCATGACCTGGTCGCCTTCGTCCTTGCGGAGCAACCCGTGATCCACAAAGATGCACGTGAGCCTGTCGCCGATGGCTTCGTGTGTCAGGACGGCGGCGACAGAGGAATCCACGCCGCCGGAGAGGGCGCAAAGCACCCTTTTATCGCCTACCAGCGATTTTATTTCGTCAATCTTCTGCCTTGCGAAATTCGACATCGTCCAGTCGCCTTTGCAGCCACAGACATCGTAGAGGAAGTTCTTCAGAAGATCCTGCCCGAAGGGCGTGTGGTGCACCTCGGGATGGAACTGCACGGCGAAGAGCCCGCGCGACGCATCCTCCATGGAAGCCGTCGGGCAGTTTGCCGTATGGGAGGTGACGGAGAATCCCTCCGGCACTTCGGCGATATAATCCGTATGGCTCATCCAGCAGTCCTGCCCGTCGGCGATGCCGGCGAACAGCCTGCCGCCGCCATGCTGGATGTCCACGCGCCCGTACTCCTTGGAATCAGGGCTCACCACTTTGCCGCCCAGCACGTGCGCCATGAGCTGCGCCCCGTAGCAGATGCCGAGGATGGGGAAGCCGACGGCGAAAAACGTGCCCGGCAGCGCGGGCGCGCCCTCCTCGTAGACGCTCGACGGTCCGCCTGTAAAGATCACCCCTTTGGGACGCTCGCCCGCGTCGATGCGCGCATCCACTTTCTCGTAGGGGACGATTTCACAGTAGACGTTCGCCTCCCGCACACGACGTGCGATGAGCTGGTTGTACTGCCCGCCAAAATCTACGACCCAAATGCCTTCAAATTGCATACTTCCTCCTGTCTGTCCTTTGCTTCTATCCATTGCCATTTTTGCGTCGGCGCATCCGGTGCGGATGCCGCCGTCTCCTGTTTGCCCATTGCTTCTGCTCATTGCCATCGAGCCATCATCAGGCTGCCGCTCGGCGATTGCTCTGCCCTTGCCCGACACAGGTCAGGGCATCGTTCCCTATTGTTCGACCCGCCTGACGCAGATCTGCCTGCGCTGCGCGGGCGCTGTCATTCGACCCACCGGATGTAATCCGGCTTGCGCGGCGCGGGCGCGGGCACATCCCCCTGTCCGATCCCGATCGCCAAAGCGCCGATGCCGACGTACTTCTCCGGGATTCCCCAAGACTTTTTCATCTCCTGCCCTTCCGCGCTGTCGAACATCTGCCGCTCGCGGTTGATCCAGCAGGATGCCGCGTCCAGCGCATGTGCCGCGACCGACATGTACGTCAGCACGCTGGACGCATCCTCCACGTAAGTTGCGCCGTCCGTCGGGGAGAAGACGAGGACGATGGTCGGTGCCCCATAATAGGGGTCGATGTCCATTCCGAGCACTTCCGCGTTCATCTTGCGTAGCCTGTCAAGCGTCTCTTTTTTCTGCACGACGACGATGAGCGGGTTTTGCAGCCCGCGCCCTGACGGCGCATAGGTTGCTGCCTCCAGAATTTCGTCAAGCACTTCTCTTGACAACTGCTCATCCGCAAAACTGCGGATGCTCCGGCGCGTCTTCAGCGCCTCGATTGTCCCATTCGCCATTTGCAAACCTCGCTTTCTTTCATATTTCTCCCAATGTTCCCCTGCCGCCCCCAATCATCCAATCTGCTTCCGGTAACGCACCGTGGTTGCACCGTACCGTCCCGAGCACTGCTGCACGGAGACATCGACGACTGTGCCGTACGGTCTGCGGGCTGCCCCGCATAGCGACCCATCTACCGTTTTGAACAGCCCAGACGCGCTGCCGCACAAGCCTCCCCTGCTACTGCTCCGCATACTCCGGCACCGCATCTCCGGGAGCGCAACGCTCGTCAGCGCCTTCTCCCGCCTCCATCCATTCGCTCCGAAGCTGCCCGCAGGCGGCGAGGATGTCCGAGCCCAGTTCCCGGCGCGTCGTCGTCCGGATGCCCTTGCGCATCAGCTCCTCCGCAAAGCGCGTGACCACCTCCTTCGAGGGAGCCTCATACCCGAGCCCGGGGACAGAATTGCCCGGGATGAGATTTACATGGAAGCCCTTGCCCGCGATGCGCCCCGCCAATTCCCGTGCGCAGGCGGCATCGTCGTTGATGCCCTTGAACAGCGCGTATTCAAACGTAAAGCGCCGCCCTGTCTCCCGCGCGTACTCCGAGGCGAACGCCACGATCTCGTCCACGCCGTACCGCGCTCCCACCGGCATCAGCGCCTGGCGGATCTCGTCGTTTGGCGCATGCAGCGAGACGGACAGGTTCGCCTGTGGCAAGTCCCGCATGAAGCGCCGCATCCCGGGAATCAGTCCGCAGGTCGATACCGTGATCTGTCGCCGCCCGAGGTTGCGACCGTTCGGATCCGTGATATTGTGCAAAAATCGCAGGACATTCTCATAATTATCCATCGGCTCGCCGACACCCATGACGACGATGTGACCGATGCGCAGCGACCCGTCGTCGCCGGTGTGGCGCACGTAACGCACGCGCTCCCCGCTCGCAAGCCCCGCGCGCACATCCCGTTCTGCGAGCAGGAACTGGTCAAGGATTTCGCCTGACGTAAGACTGCGCACGAGACCGTGCCGCCCGGAGGCACAAAACCGGCACCCCATGCGGCAGCCCGCCTGTGTGGAGATGCAGATCGAATAACCAAAATAGTATTCCATTAGGACGGCTTCCACGAAATGCCCGTCCCAGGTACGATAGAGGTATTTGCGCGTCCCGTCGAGCTTCGACACCTGCACGTCGTGCACCGCGAGGCAGCGCGCGGTCGCCTGCGCAGCAAGGCGTTCCCGTAATTCCTTGCGCAGATCCGTCATCTCATCGAAGGAAAACACCCCATCGAGCAGCCATTTGAACACCTGCCGTGCCCGGTAGGGCTTTTCCCCCATCGAGACGAAATACTCCGTGAGCTCGTCGAGCCCCATGTCTTTCAGGGCAGTCAAGGAATCTCCTTGCTGCACAGCATTGCCCGCATCAGTCAAGCCGTCGCCTTGACGCATTACCGAGGCACCCCCAGGCTCTGATCCTTCAGGATCACATCGTGTGCCCCGCCCTCCACGATGGAGGTGGCGGACACGAGCGTCAGCTTCGTCTTCTCCTGCAGCTCCGGGATGCTCAGCACGCCGCAGTTGCACATCGTGGAGCGCACCTTTGCGAGCGTCTGCTCCATGTTGTCCTTCAGCGGGCCGGCATAGGGCACGTAGGAGTCGACCCCTTCCTCGAAGGAGAGGCCTGCCTCGCCGCCGAGGTCGTAGCGCTGCCAGTTGCGCGCGCGGTTCGACCCCTCGCCCCAGTATTCCTTCACGTAGCTACCGTTCACGGACAGCCTTGCCGTCGGACTTTCGTCAAAGCGCGCGAAGTAGCGCCCGAGCATGAGGAAGTCCGCGCCCATCGCGAGCGCAATCGTCATGTGGTAGTCAAACACGATCCCGCCGTCGCTGCAGATCGGCACATAGATGCCCGTGCGCTCGAAGTATTCGCGCCGAGCCTCCGCCACATCCTTCACCGCTGTCGCCTGCCCGCGTCCGATGCCCTTCTGCTCCCGCGTGATGCAGATGGAGCCGCCGCCGATGCCGACCTTGACGAAGTCGGCTCCCGCATCCGCGAGGAACAGGAAGCCTTCCTTGTCCACGATGTTGCCCGCACCGATCTTGACACGGTCGCCGTACTCCGCGCGCGTCCATTCAAGCGTCCGCTTCTGCCATTCCGTGAAGCCCTCGCTCGAGTCGATGCACACGATGTCCACGCCTGCCTCGAGCAGCGCCGGGATGCGCTCCTTGTAATCGCGCGTGTTCACACCCGCGCCGACGATGAAGCGCTTCTGCCCGTCGAGCAGCTCGTTCGGGTTTTCCTTGTGCGAGTCGTAATCCTTGCGGAAGACGAAGTACGCCAGCCGCTGGTTGCCGTCGATAATAGGAAGGGCGTTGAGCTTGTGATCCCAGAGGATGTCGTTCGCTTCGGAGAGTGTCACGCCTTCTTCCGCACAGACGAGATCCTCGAAGGGGGTCATGAACTCGCGCACCTTCGTGTCCGCTTCCATGCGGCTCACGCGGTAGTCGCGGCTCGTGACGATGCCGAGGATGCGTCCGGACGGCATCCCGTCCTCCGTGACCGCCACCGTGCTGTGCCCCGTCCGTTCTTTCAGCCTGAGGATGTCCGCGAGCGTCTGGTCGGGACGGATGTTGGAATCCGAACGCACGAAGCCCGCCTTGTGATCCTTCACCCGCCGCACCATCTCCGCCTGGCTCTCGATGCCCTGCGAGCCGAAGACGAAGGAGATGCCGCCTTCTTTCGCAAGAGCCACCGCCATGCGGTCGTCCGACACAGCCTGCATGATGGCAGAGGCAAGCGGGATGTTGACCGTGAGCGCAGGTTCCTGCCCGCGTGCATACCGCACAAGGGGGGCGCGCAGATCCACATTCTCCGGTTTGCACTCCGCCGAGGAATACCCGGGCACGAGCAGAT
>JAITHG010000157.1 GCA_031280075.1 Eubacteriales Family XIII. Incertae Sedis bacterium
GCAGACGACAGTCTGGAACACGTAATACCAAGACAGGTGCGCGATGCCCTGCTCGACGGCGAGCAGCGAGAGGAAGTTTTGCTCTGCGCTGCGCGCAATGCCCATGCAGAAAACCATGACGAGCTGCACGATGAGCCGCGGCTCGAAGAAGCTGTTTCGCAGCGAGAGCTTCGGCGCGTCCGGTCGCGCCTCGATGACGGCGGCAGGCGGCGTGAACAGGACGAAGAGGGCGAACACGGAGAAGAGCTGCCCCGCCGATGCCGTCAGGAACATCGAGAGGAAGGTCGCGCTCTGGACGAGGAAGAGCCCAAGCGCGGGCGAGATGGCAGTCACGGCGGTGATGCCCATGCCGAAGTAGCCGATGCCCTCCCCGCGCCGCTCGTCGGGCAGGAGGTCGGCGGCGAGCGTCGTTGTCAGCGTCGAGACGAAGCCGAAACCCACACCCTGCAGCACGCGTAAGGCGAGGATGACGAAGAGCGACTGCGCAAACCCGCAGGCGAAGGTCACGACCAGGGTCAGCGCCACGCCCATGCGCAGCATGCGCCGCTTGCCGAACTTCTGGAGGATGAGGGGCGCGAAGAAGCGCGTCACGATGGCCGCGAGCGAGAAAGCGGACGCGACCGCGCCCACCTCCGCCTTCGTCCCTCCGATCTCCGTGATGAAGAGGGGCAGGGTGGGGTGCATCATGTTGAAGCCGAACATGAAGCTCATGTTGGCGATGGTCAGGACGAGGAAGTCGCGCGTCCAGAGCCTTGGTTTTGTTTTACCGGTTTCCATATAATATTGCTATTATTTCAACAACAAATTCGGCAGGTAGCTCGTGATGTCCGGGAAGACCGCCATGAGCATCGCGCATACCAGGAAGGTTATCATAAAAGGCATCGAGCCTTTGAAGACGACGCTGATGGGGACTTTCGCGACGACGGAGGTCACGAAACAGCTCATGCCGACGGGCGGGGAGATCGCGCCGAGACCCATGATGACGACCATGTAGACACCGAACCAGATGGGGTCGTAGCCCAGTTGCGAGATGATGGGAAGGAAGATCGGCGTGGTAAGCAGCATGATGGGCAGCACCTCGATCGCAGTGCCGAGCACAAAGTAGATGATGGTGATGATGAAAATGACGAGCAGGGGCGGCATGTCAAGCCCGTTGACCTTCTCGCCGAGCGCGATGGGGATGCGGCTCAGCGTAAAGAACTTGTTGAAAATTTCCGAACCGGCGAGCAGCATGTAGATGACGACCGACATGACGAGGGTGTTCTGGATGGCGCGGGACAGCATCTTGAAGCTGAAGCGCTTCGAGATGATTGTCAGGACGACCATGCCTGCGACCCCGACGACACCCGCTTCGGTGGGGGTGAACCAGCCGAGGAAGAGACCGCCCATCGCGACGGCGAAAAGGGCGAGGATCTGGATCAGCGAGCCGCTGCGCAGGGCTTGGAGCTTCTCGCGGCGCGTCGCCTTGGACGCAGGAGGTGCCGCCTTGGGATCGACAGCGGCCCAGATCTGGATCGTGAGGATGAACAGGATCATGAGGAGCAGCCCGGTAAGGATGCCCGCCATGAAAAGCTTGCCGATGGACTGGCTTGCGATCAGCCCGTACGTGATGAGCGGCAGGCTGGGCGGGATGAGCGTCGCGAGCGAGGCACCCGACGAAATGGCCCCGGTGGAGAGCGAGTCGCGGTAGCCATAGCGTTTCATCTCCGGGTATGCCACGCGGCTCATCATCGAGGCGGTCGCCGAGCCCGAGCCGCAGATCGCCCCGAAGATGGTGCAGACGACCTGGCTCGCGCTGGCGAGCACGCCCTTCCTGCCGCCGCTGAGCTTGCTGATGGTGTCGAAGAGGTCGCTGCCCAGCCCGGATTCCGCCGCGATGTCGCCCATGAGCATGAACATGGGCGCGACCGAGGTCATATAGGCCATGAATGTGGAGATGATGCCGTCCGAGAGGAAGGTCACGGCGGTCGCCGGCTCGCGCAGCAGGAACATGCAGCCGACCGTTCCGGTGATCATCATGCAGAGGCTCACGTTCAGTCCGGTGAAGAGCAGGACGCTGAAGACGATGATGCCGATGATCCCGATCATGACTGGAGTCATTGTGTCTCTCCTTGTCCGCCGCTAGGTCAGCATATCGCGGGCATCGATCACATCTTCGCCCGCTTCCTGCTTCTGCCCCGCCCCCGACTCCTGCCCCGACCCTGGCTTCGGCTCGTCCGGCAGGGGTCTGAAGATCCGGACAACGTGCACGACCGTCCAGTATGCGAAGATGATCGTCGCCAGGAGGAAGCAGACCGCCATGATTATATATATGAAGTAAACAGGGATCTGCAGGACATCCGTCACCCTGCCCGTAGCTTTCATCTCCGGGATCTGGAGGAAATAATACCAGGTCACGTAGCCGAAGGTGGCGAGCCCCAGCAGGTTCGTCACAGTGCGGAAGGCGCTGCCGAGCCGCTTTGGGAACCAGTCGACGAGCTGCGCCACTGCGATGTGCCTGTCCAGGATTCCCGCCCTGCCGAGGACGAGGGCGTTTGCGACGAGCATCCCGACTTGCACGACCTCGACCGCGCCGGAGACGGGCGCATCGAAGATGGTGCGCAGCAGGATGTTCGCAAGCGTGAACAGCCCGACGATGACGAGGACGACCGCCGCGACCTTTCCGAACGCGGCGGATACCTTGTCGAGTGCCTTATGGATCATGGGACATCCCTCCTAGAGGACTATTTCGACTGGTGGCTCTGGAGCCACGCAAGGGCATCCGCCCCCTTCAGCCCCGCATCGTCGAGTGCTTTCGCTTTGCTCTCGAGCAGGCTCTGCGAAGCCTCGGCGAGGCTTGCGACATCAGCGTCGCTCAGATCGATGAACTCGAAGTCAGGGTTTGCCTCCTTCACCGTGTCGTTCGCGTCCTGCGTCGTGGCGTTGAGGTAGTCCAGCGCAACCTGTTTCATGGCCTCGCAGACCTCATCGACCTGAGCCTTCAGCTCGTCATCGAACGAGTCGTACAGCTTCTGGCTCATGAACATCGTGAAGTCTGTATGCTCGATCGGGATGGCCGTGAAGGACTTGCAGACCTCGTCGAGGTGGAAGACAGGGATGGCATGGTTGTTCGTGTTGACGGCATCGATGGTGTTCAGCCGAAGCGCTTCGTACATTTCGCCGGAGGAGACATCCACGCTGCTGGCACCGAGCTTGTCGAAGAGCGGGATGAACTGGGGCGTGTTGCGGATGGACATGCCCTTGATGTCGGCGATCGTGCGGAGGGGCTTCGTGGAGACCAGTCCGAACTGCCCTGCGTCGCACATGACGATGACCTTGTAGTTTTCGGTCGTCGCGTCCGGAAATTCTTGGATGTACTCGTTCGCGGCTGCGTTGAAGTCTTCGAATGTGTCGAAGCGCCAGCCCGGTGCGGTCAGCAGCTCGAAGTAGGGGTACTGCCCGGCGTAGCGCGTGTAGCTGTCCATGCCGGAGTCCACCGTCCCGTTCTTGATGGCATCGAGGCATTCCCCGGGCTTTGAGAGCGATCCGCTGGGATAGATCTCAACGGTGATGCGCCCACCCGTCTTTTCTGCCATGAGGTCGGCAAACTTCTGCTCGAGCAGGTCGTAGCGCAGGCTGCCGGGCGCGTCATTGGATGCGTAGCTGATGGTGATGGGGTCTGTGGGCGGTGTCTGCGCGTCCGAGCCCGGATCGGCGGCAGGCTCGTCCGAGCCACCCCCGTCCCCGCCGCCACCGCAGGCGGCGAAGCTGAAGACCATGAGCAGAGCCAAGACGACAATGCCGATTTGCGAGAACAGTTTCTGTTTCATCTTCTATTTCCTCCTAAATCATACGAAATTGCAAAGACCACAAAAATTCGCCCCGTTGTTTCATGTGTCTATTATAATTTGCTGTGAAAGCGCTGTCAACGCCATTGTGGCTGGGCAATGCCCTAGCATTGTCGGAGCATTACTGGGGCATTTCTGCCGCAGGTTGATCGTACCGTACGGGGCAAGGTATAATGGTAGCACGTCATCGAGAGGGAGCGATGAAAGGCGCGAATCGCGCACCAAGCAATACAAATACACCGAAAGGACTACATATACCATTGGAACCGACAACCATCATCATTCTGCTTTTCGCCATCGTCGTATCGAACCTTGCGGACAGCATATTTCCGCACCTGCCGCTTCCGCTCATCCAAGTTGGAATCGGGGTGTGCATTGGACTTACGCCGATCATCGGCGCAATCCACCTCGAGCCGGAGATCTTCATGGCCTTTCTCGTAGCGCCCATCCTGTTCAGGGAGGCGGCTTGCGCTCTCGGGGCGCGG
>JAITHG010000161.1 GCA_031280075.1 Eubacteriales Family XIII. Incertae Sedis bacterium
TTGGGGTCAGGAGGTCAGGCATGGGAGATGTACCAAATCTACGGGGATTGACCCAGTATCACAGGGGCAGAAACGGCTGCATTGACGACGTGTTTCGGCGGGGGCAGATCGACGCGGAGGCGGAGGTTTCGCGCCTTCTTTGTGTCGCGCGCGCCGCAGGCTTCCTGCGGGAGGGCGCGGACTGGGTTGCGGAGGAAGTCCGGCAGCTCGCCGGGCTCGGCTTTGCGGGCAGGCTCTGCTGGGATCTCCCGCCCGAGGTCATCACGATGGACGACCTCATCTTCGAGGCGGACAAGTACCGCGACCGCGGCACGCCCCGGACCAACAGCGACAGCTGCATCTGGCGCCCGGACGAGCGGGCGGGCTGCATCACGCGCGCGCAGTGGGACGGTCCCTCGCGCCCGCCCGGCATCCGCCTCGCGGTCTTTCGAGCCCGCGCCGACGACCCCGAGCAGGAATCCACGGCAGATCCCGTGCTGTTTGCGCTCGGCGCGCCTTACGAGGAACAGCTGCAAACCGCACAGCGCTACATGGAACAGTTCGAGAAAGCCTATGCAGACTTCACGCTGGAGCCGCTGACGCACAAAGGCGTCTGCTCCCTGCTGCTGGCCGACCGCGTCCTCGGCGTACCCGCCGAAGAACGCATCCTGTCGCGCGGCTTCCTGCGCGTGCAGTACGGCTGGTGGCAGCTCTACGGCAACGCGGACATGCCCCGCTGCGGCTCGATCACGCTCAGCAACGACTGGTTCATCATGAACGAGTCCGCCGGGCATCCCTACCCGAACGACGGCATCGGGCTGTCCATAGGCATCCGAACGCAAAACAGCTGCCCCTAGACACCTTCCGTGCTGTGTACCGGATCTCTGCCCTCTTCCGGCTTGTCCGCATCGTCGTCCGGCACGACGACCTTCCGCTGGCTGCGCCGGTTTGCTACGATGGTGGCGAACAGGATCAGCAGCAACAGCAGACCTTCGACCGACTGGGACACCTCCGTCTCGGGATGCCCGATGATCGCCAGTCCGTTCACGACGATCGTGATGGTGAACGAGCCTAGGATGACTTTGTACATGCGGGCGGTGATGCCGCCCGTCACGAGCACGCCGCCGAGGAAGACCGCCATCGCGACCTTCATCTCCGTGAACGAGCCCATCGTCTGGCTCGTGCCACCGACCGTCAGGATGGAGAAGATCGATGCCACGCCGGACATCATGCCGGAGAGGCCGAACGCCACCACCTTCATGAGGTCGACACGGATGCCGACAAAGCGCGCCACCACCTCGTTTTCTCCGATCGCCTGGCTGCTCCGCCCCACCCTCGTGAATTCGAAGAGGTAGTACATGATTGCCAGGATTACAAGAAAGATGAGGATCTTGTTGGCAGGCTGGTTCATCCAGTAGAGGTCGGGCGAGATGTAGGACACGTAGACCCGCACCTGGATCCACTTGACGATGCCCCGCACACCGATGAGCATCGCGAGCGTCAGCATGAAGGAAGGCACTTTGAGCTTCGCCACGATCAGCCCGTTGACGATGCCGAACAGCAGACCGACGAGGACGGCGGCGGGAATCATCAGATAGGGGGCGTGGAGCTGCTCCGAGACCCACATGCCCAGCACGCCAGAAAGGGCGAGGTTGACCCCGACCGAGAGGTCGATCGAACCCTGTGCCACCACAAAGAGCATGCCGCTGCCGATGAGGATGATGGTCATGGACTGGTCGATGAGCAGGTTGAGGTTGAAGGGCGAGAGCATGTTCCCGCCGCTCTGCACCGTGAAGAAGAGCAGCACGACCGCAAAAGCGATGACCGGCACGATGTCCTGGATCCGGAATTGTATTTTTTTCATATCATCACCTCGATCACCGACTGTTCCGTAAAGGATGCCCCGCGTTCGATGCGCCGCACCTGCCTGCCGTCCTTCATGACGATCAGGTTGTCCGCCATCCCGATGACCTCCGTCAGTTCGTCGGAGATCAGCACCATCGCGATGCCCTGCTCCTTTGCCTCCTTCATCAGCTGATAAATGTAGGCCTTCACGCCGACATCCACGCCGCGCGTCGGGCAGTCGAGGATGAGCACGTCGAGATCCTTGGCCAGCCAGCGCCCGAGGTTGACCTTCTGCTTGTTGCCGCCGGAGAGCGCATCTATGTTCTGGGCGTAACCCGTCGTCTTGACAGAGAGCTTGTCAATCATTTCGCTTGAAAGCCGCTTCAGCTTTCGAGGTGACAGGAAGTCGAGGGCTGCTTTCAGGATGCCAAGCGACGGGAGCGTGGCGTTGTCGATGATGCGCGCATGGAGCATGAGCGCCTCGTTGTCCCTGTCTTTAGGAACGTATGCCATCTTCTGCCGGAGCGCCGCAGGGCCGTCCTTGACGGCAGCGCCCGTCCCCGCAAGTGTGACGCGCCCCGCCTGCAGCTTTGCGAGCCCGAAGAGCGCCTTGCCGACAGAATGGATGCCCGAGTCGCTCAGACCGCAGAAGCCGAGGATCTCGCCCCGGTGCACATCGAAGGAGAGATCTTCAATCTCGCCCGCGACCGTCAGGTTGTCCGCCTTGAGGACGACTTCGTCCCGGTAGTCCGGGGCGAGGTCAGCCCGGTAGTAGTCCCCGCTGATCTCGCGCCCCACCATCATGTAGCGGATCTGTTCGGCGGAGGTCTCCGAGGTGCGCACGTCTCCGACCACTTCGCCGTCGCGCAGCACCGTGATGCTGTCAGCGATGGCGACCATCTCGTCGATGTCGTGGGTGATCACAATGACCGACCGCCCCATCTCCTTGAATCGCTCCATGATGCTGTAGAGCTTGTTCCGGTTGTTCAGGGAAAGGGACTGGGTGATCTCATCGAGCAGCAGGATGTCAGGGTCGACCGACAGCGCGCGCGCCAGCTCGATGATCTTGTTGTGTTCGATCGTTCCGGAGGGCATGGCGTTCGTGCCCAGTTCCGGGAGACCCCATTTTTCCAGGACGGCGTTCGCCTCCTCGCGCAGCAGCTTCCGGTTGATGACACCGCCTTTCGTAAACCGATCCAGTCTGCCGAGGTACATGTTGATGCCCACGGGCAGCTTGTCGATGACACCCAGCTCCTGCATGACCATAGCGATGCCGGCGCGGTTTGCGTCGAGCGGCGAGGCAGGGCTGTAAGGTCTGCCCTTGACAGACATCTCGCCCGCGTCATGCCCGTAGATCCCGGCGATCTGCGAAAGCAGCGTGGACTTGCCCGAACCGTTCTCGCCGATCAGCCCCTTGATCTCGCCGGGGCGCAGCGTGAAATCGATATTGACGTTTGCCTTCGTCGATCCAAAGCTCTTGTAGAGCCCCCTGATTTCCAGGAGGTTTTTCTGTTCGCTCATTTCACCACCCCCTTCACCTTCCGCTGCCCGATGACACCGAAGACGATGAGGAAGAGGCACAGGGCGGCTTCCTGGAGGGTGCCGGACTCGACGTGCATCAGCGTGAGGCAGTTGAATACGGCGAAGAGCAGGAAGGAGCAGATAGGGACTGCGATGATGACGTTGATCCGCTTCTGCATGATGTCTGCCAGCAGGGCGATGGCGAGCGGCTGGAAGATGAGGAAGATGCTCGTCAGCCCCGTCTTGACCGTGGTGTAGCCGGAATAGCTCTCCTGCAGGAAGGACGTGACACCGATCAGGATGCCGGTGATCAGCCCAACCCAGAGCAGCGTCTTTTTCAGGTTCACGCCGAGGGCGGTCGCGACTTTTTCGTTTCCGCCGATCGCGCGGATGTTGAAACCGATCGATGTTTTATTGAATAAAAAATAGACAAGGACGAGCCCCGCTGCCAGGATGATCAGGCTGTGGGGCAGGTGGGCGAGGAACTGCAGCCCCTTGTCGAGCGGCTTTTCCACCAAGGGACCCGTGCGGGGGTTTGTCTTCAGGAACACAGAGATGGCTTCATAGACCATGGCGAGGCTGATCCCCGCGATCCAGGACGGGATCTTCGTGAAGGCGAAGATGCAGAAATTGGCGAAGACGAGCACGGTGCCGACGAGCACGCCGGCGAAGATCGCGCCCGCAAGCCCGTATTGATTTCCGAACACGCCGGTCGCGAAGGATCCGAGGACGACCACCGCGCCCCACGACAGGTCGGTGTAGCCGCAGGCGAAGAGGAAGGTCATCCCCCACGCCATGAAGGAGGGCCAGACCATCTGCCCCAGCAGCACCTTGATGTTGGTCCACCCGAGGAAGACGCCGTGCGTCAGAATGTTGAACACGACGAAGATGACGGCGGTGACGGCGACCACACAGCCAGCGAAGAGCAAGGTGCGAGCCCGGTCGCTGCGAGCCCGCCGCCCCTCCCCTTCCGGAGGGGCGGCTTCGGGCTGCATTGCATTTGTGAAGATCATCGGACTCCTCTTACTTGCCGTTCGCTTTCAGGATGGCATCGACCGTGAACGCGTTTGCGATCGCTTCCACATAGGACTCATAGGTCACGTCCGGGTTGAACCGGAAGCAGAGGTTCTTGATCATGTCCGGCGTGACGGGCTTTGCGCCCTCCGCGAGGAACACTTCGATGTAGGCATCCACGTTGTCGGGCGTGACGAGCGAGGTCGGGACGGCGAAGAACGGCGCATTACCGTCCCCATCCTTGATGGGATGCCCGTCGAGCATGTTCTGGACGAGGGTCGGTCCGATGTTGCAGGCGAAGGTGGTGCCGCCGGATCCCGCCGCAATCTTCCCTTCCTTGATGAGGGGGGCAGAACCGGCATTGACGGCGGACAGGTAGGCCTTGCAGTCCTTGATGCCGAGCGTGTCCATCGCGGTGAACGTGCCTTCCGTGTAATCGCCCACCATGATGTAGACCGCGTCGACATCCTTGGCGGACTGGAACATGTTGGTCGCCTTCTGGAGGGCTTCGCTGTTGTCCGTGCAGCGCTCCTCTGCGACGATCTTGCCGCCCGCTTCCTCAAAGCCCGCGTGGAAGCCCTTGGAGCGGTTGTCCATGTTGAGGTCGCCGATGTTGCCGCCGATGATGCACGCCGTGCGCGCG
>JAITHG010000227.1 GCA_031280075.1 Eubacteriales Family XIII. Incertae Sedis bacterium
TCGAGACGACGGCCAACGAACACCTCATGGCCTTCCTCGAGGAAAACCCCTCGCAGGCGAAGACGATCTGTGACAAGATCATCAACGCGGCGCGGGCGCGCATCGCGGCACAGAAGGCGCGGGCGACCATCCGGAAGGGTGCGCTCGAGGGCGGCGGGCTGCCGGGCAAGCTCGCCGACTGCAGCGAGAAGGATCCGGCGATCTCCGAGATCTTCCTCGTCGAGGGCGACAGCGCGGGCGGCAGCGCCAAGATGGGGCGCGACCGCGCGCGCCAGGCTATCCTTCCCCTGCGCGGCAAGATCCTGAACGTCGAGAAGGCGCGCCTAGACAAGATGCTCAGCTCCGAGGAGATCAAGAACATGATCACCGCGTTCGGCTGCGGCATCGGAGAGGATTTCAACGCGGACAAGCTGCGTTACCACAAGATCATCATCATGACGGACGCGGATGTCGACGGAGCACACATCCGGACGTTGCTGCTCACCTTCTTCTTCCGCTATATGACCCAGCTCGTGCAGAACGGCTATGTGTACATTGCCCAGCCCCCGCTTTACCGCGTCAAAAAGGGCAAGGAGATCCACTACACCTACACGGAGCGGGAGCAGGAGAAGCTCATGCGGCGGCTTGAAGAGGAAGGCGGACAGGGCAAGCCTGACATCCAGCGTTACAAAGGGCTTGGCGAGATGGATGCGGGGCAGCTCTGGGAGACGACGATGGATTTCAACAACCGCACGCTCATCCAGGTGACGGTGGACGATATGGCGACAGCGGACGAGACCTTCACGATGCTCATGGGCGACAAGGTGCCCCCGCGCCGGAAGTTCATCGAGGACAACGCGAAGTACGTCAAGAACCTGGACATCTGAGTCGGTGTCACCGGTATTGATATAATAATGAAGAGACAGTAAGGAGAAATACCCGCCTATGGACCTGATAGATACAATGCGGCTGGAGCAGCACGAAATCCACGATGAGATGAAGAATTCCTACATCGACTACGCGATGAGCGTCATCGTGGGGCGTGCGCTGCCCGATGTCCGCGACGGGCTGAAGCCCGTGCACCGACGCATCCTTTACGGCATGATGGAACTGGGGCTGACACCCGACAAGGCGTTCAAGAAGAGCGCGCGTATCGTCGGGGACGTCATGGGCAAATACCACCCGCACGGCGACTCCTCCGTCTACGACGCGATGGTGCGCCTGGCGCAGGACTTCTCCATCCGCTGCCCCCTCGTGGACGGGCACGGCAACTTCGGTTCGGTCGATGGCGACAATGCTGCGGCGATGCGGTACACGGAGGCGCGCATGGCGCCGCTCGCGCTGCAGATGCTGCGCGAGATCGACAAGGACACCGTGGACTTCATGCCCAATTTTGACGGGGACGAGCAGGAGCCCGTCGTCCTGCCGGCGCGTTTCCCGAACCTGCTCGTGAACGGTTCGAACGGCATCGCGGTCGGCATGGCGACCTCCATCCCGCCGCACAACCTGACGGAGGTCATCGATGCCACCGTGCAGATGATAGACAACAGCGAGACGACGGTGGACGACCTGCTGAAGATCGTCAAGGGGCCTGACTTCCCGACGGGGGCTACCATCCTCGGGCGCAAGGGTGCACGGGAGGCGTACAAGACCGGCCGCGGCAGCGTGCTGGTGCGCGCCAAGACGGAGATCGAGGAGACAAAGAAAGGTCGTGCGCAGATCGTCGTCACGGAGATCCCCTACCAAGTGAACAAGGCGCGCCTGCAGGAAAAGATCGCGGAGCTCGTCAAGGACAAGAAGATTGAAGGCATCTCCGAGGTGCGCGACGAGTCCAACCGCGAGGGCATGCGGCTCGTCATCGAGCTGAAGCGCGACGCGAACGCGCAGATCATCCTCAACCGCCTGTACAAACAGACACAGCTGCAGGACAGCTACAGCATGATCATGATCGCACTCGTGGATGGTGAGCCGAAGCTGCTCAACCTGCATGAGATGCTGTCGCACTACCTCGCCCACCAGAAGGAGGTGCTGACCCGCAGGACGCGCTTCGACCTCGACAAGGCGGAGGCGCGGGCGCACATCCTCGAAGGGCTTCTCGTCGCCCTGGACAACATCGACGAGGTCATCAAGACCATCCGCGAGAGCTACGACGATGCCAGGCAGCGGCTCATGGATCGCTTCGGGCTGTCCGAGGTGCAGTCGCAGGCCATCCTCGACATGCGGCTCGCCCGCCTGCAGGGGCTGGAGCGGGAGAAGATCGAGAAGGAGTACGCCGAGCTGATGGAGAAAATCGCCTATTACAAGGCGCTGCTCGCCGATGAGCAGAAGCTCATGGGCGTCGTCCGCGACGAGCTCATCGAGATCCGCGACAAGTACGGTGACAAGCGCCGCACGCAGATCTCCGCATCCGCGCAGGAGATCGAGGAGGAGGATCTCATCGACGAGCGCCAGGTCGCCGTCACGCTCACGCACCTGGGCTACATCAAACGCATGGACGTGGACGTGTTCCGCACACAGCGCAGGGGCGGCAAGGGCATCATCGGCGGAACGACGCGCGAGAACGATTTCATCCGGGATCTGATCATCACATCCACCCACGACAACCTAATGTTCTTTACAAACATGGGCAAGGTGCATAAAATAAAGGCATACGAAATCCCGGAGGCGAACCGCAACGCCAGGGGGACGCCTGCGATCAACTTCCTCAGCCTGCTGCAGAGGGAGCGCATCTCGGCAGTGCTGCCCGTGAAGGAATTCGTGGACGACCGCTACCTGATCGCGGTGACGAAGAAGGGGACCATCAAGAAGACGCCGCTGTCGCAGTACGACACCAACCGCAAGGGCGGGCTGATCGCCATCAGCCTGAAAGACGGCGACGAGATGATCGGCATAAAGCAGACGAGCGGCACGAACATCGTCATGATCGTGACGAAGAACGGCAAGAGCATCTCCTTCCACGAGAACGACGTGCGTCCGATGGGGCGGCAGGCGGTCGGTGTGCGTGCCATCAACCTCGACGAGGACGACGAAGTGGTCGCGATGGATCTTGCGGAGCAGGATGAGCAGCTGCTCGTCGTGACGAAGAATGGCTTTGGGAAGCGCACGCCCGTGGAGGACTACAAAGTCCAGGCACGCGGCGGCAAGGGTGTCTTGACCTATGACAAGGCGAAGTTCAAAAAGACGGGCGAGCTGATTGGGGCGACGGTCGTCAACGACGGGGATGAGCTGCTGCTCATCAATTCGGACGGCATCATCATCCGCATTGGGTTTGCCGATGTGAAGCCGCTGGGACGCGCCACCCAGGGCGTGAAAATCATGAAGGTGGGTGAGGATGCGCAGATCATTGCGCTCGCCAAGGTCGTCGACGGCGCCGAAGGAGATGGCGACGAGGACGAGGACGAAACAGGCGGGGAGCTCGACGCGAACTAGCCCGCCGCGGTAAAGGAGGGATGGTAGGAGCAATGTCAATGGCAATGAGCGGCTCGTATGACACGGGTCTGAATCAGTGGCTGTTCACCGTATCCGGGGAGATCGACATCTCCAATGCGGAGCAGCTCAAGGAGCGGCTGGAGGCAGCATACCGCGAGCACGCCGCCGACCTGATGCTTGACATCACGGACTTGAATTACATCGACAGCACAGGGCTTGGTGCCGTCATCGGGATCTATGGAAAGATACGGGACGCAGGTCACAGGATCGTCCTGATCAACCCGAGGGAGAACATCAAGAAGCTGCTGCGCATCACGAGCTTCGACAAAGTGCTGTGCTGACAGGAGGGAAGACAAAATGTCCGAAACGCTGAAGCTATCGGTGCCCTGCGATGCCAGGTACGTGTCCACTGTACGGCTGGCCGTCTCATCGGTTGCGAGCCTCGCCGGTTTTGACATCGAGGCGATCGAAGACATCAAAATCGCCGTTTCCGAGGCGTGCACGAACATCATTTTGCACGGCGGGCTCGGTGAGAGTGCATATAACGTAATCTGTGCACTGGAAGACGGCGGCCTGGAGCTCGTCGTCGAGGACGACGGCGTGGGCTTCGCCTATGAGGAGTACGAAAAGCCCAACTTGGAGGAACCGAGCGAAGGCGGGCTCGGGCTGTACATCATCCTGGCGCTGATGGACGACGTGAAGGTGTCCAGCCAGGCGGGCGCGGGGACGAGCATCCGCATGAAGAAATTCCGTCCCGCGGGCTGACGGAGGGGGGCTCTACCTTTGGCGACGAACGAAGCCGCAGGCAAGACAAACGAACTCTTCAGGGAGTTTGCGAGGACACGGGACATCGCACTGCGAAACCGTCTCGTGGAGCATTACCTGTACCTCGTGGACATTCTGATCCGCAAATACCTCGGCAAGGGGGTCGAGTACGACGACCTGCACCAGGTCGGTTCGATGGCACTCATCGCTGCCGTAGATCGCTTCGACCCGGAACGGGGCTTCGAGTTCTCGAGCTTCGCCACGCCGACCATCATCGGCGAGGTGAAACGCTACTTCCGGGACAAGGGCTGGGCTCTGCACCTGCCGCGCCGCATCAAGGATCTCGCCATCAAGCTGGACGAGGCGCGCGAGTCTTTCCTGAACCGCACGGGGCGGCAGCCCACTGTGCCGGAGATGGCAGAGGCGCTCGGTGTCGCGGAGGAAGATGTCCTGGAGGCGATGGAAAGTCGGCAGAACTACCGTGCCTACTCGCTCAACCAGGCGATGGACGAGAGCGATGCGGAGGGCGGCGGCGCGGCAGGCGTGTCCCTCGAAGCGTTCACGAGCGTCAAGGAGCAGGGCTATGAGGATGTCGAAAACCTCGACCTGATCCAAAAGGTGCTCGACCGGCTGTCCGATCGCGAGAAAACGGTCTTCAAAAACCGCATCCTCGGCGAGAAGACGCAGAAGGAGATCGCAGAGATCCTCGGCGTGAGCCAGATGACGGTGTCACGCCTCGAAAACGATATCAGAGAGAAATTCAGAGCGGAGTACCATCGGTGACAAAACGGGTTTTTTCGGGCGTACAGCCCACAGGCAACATCCATATCGGCAATTACCTCGGGGCGCTGAAGCAGTTTGTCGCCCTGCAGGAGGGGGCGGAGTGCATCTACTGCATCGTGGATCTGCACGCCATCACGCTGCCCAAGGATCCGGCGGAGCTGCGGGACACCATCCTGGATGTCGCGGCGCTTTACATCGCGGTCGGCATCGACCCGAAGCGCTCCATCGTCTTCGTGCAGTCGGACGTGGCGGGGCATGCAGAATTGGCATGGATCCTCATGTGCAATGCGTACACGGGCGAGCTGTCCCGCATGACGCAGTTCAAGGACAAGAGCCGGAACAGCGAGTCCGCGCCGGCGGGGCTGTTCACCTACCCCATCCTCATGGCATCCGACATCCTGCTCTACGATGCCCACGTCGTGCCCGTCGGCAACGACCAGAAGCAGCACATCGAACTCACGCGCGACCTCGCCATCCGCGTCAACAACAAGTACGGAGAGGACACCTTCGTCGTTCCGGAGGGCAGCTTCCTGAAGGAGGGCGCGCGCATCATGTCCCTCGACGACCCGCTCTCGAAGATGAGCAAGAGCGCTGAAAACGAGCTTTCTCGTATATCGCTATTGGACGATGAAGCCAAAATCCGCAAGGCGATCATGCGCGCAACCACGGATTCGGACGGAGAGATCCGCTACGACCCGCAGGAAAAGCCGGGCGTGAGCAACCTGCTGACGATCTACAGCGTCTTCGCCGGCATGGGTAT
>JAITHG010000304.1 GCA_031280075.1 Eubacteriales Family XIII. Incertae Sedis bacterium
TCGCGAGGTTGACGTTGCCCTTCAGATTTTTTGCGATGCCCGACACTGCGTCGATGACATTGTCCAGCAGCCCGTCCACCTCCTCGGTTCGTTTCTCCGCTATTCTCGTGATCGTCTCCACCTCCGAAAGCACCTGCGTCGTATTCTTCACCGCCTTGATGAGGTGTGCAGTCAGCACGATGAGGAAGACGATCAGAACGATGCCTCCGGCACCGAGCAAAAACAGGAGCAAGTCCTTTACTGTGATCGTGATCTCTGTATTCATGGTGTATGCGACTTGCGCTCCTTTCTAGATCTTCTCAACGTCGTCGCGTCCGGAAAATCCGCTGCGACCACTATTACCTATTATGTATGATATCGAATAAAATTGCAAGGATTTCCAAATCCAGAGGTCTTGTCGTGACGTGTGGGGTGTCCGAATATTATTTTTTCATGCAACCATTGAACCGCGTCGCTTCTTTCTGTATAATGACAACGGCAATTCTGTGGCGGGGCAAAACCCATCTGCATCCGTCCCGACGGTCATCCGTAGGAAGATTGTCGACACCCTTTGAGGGTCTATGGAGGAGTATTGAGCAAACTACTGGTCTATAATTCTGGTGCGTTGCGAGGCACAGTGCCGGTGAGCGGTTCGAAGAATGCTGTGCTGCCGCTTCTCGCCGCAACGCTTCTGACAGACGGCACCTGCGAGATAAACGAAGTTCCCGATCTTATGGACGTGAGCGTCATGTGTGCGCTGCTGAAGCATTTTGGCGCTGAGGTGCACTGGGACAAGGCTTCGCGCACCGTCCGCGTGACGGCGGGCACCATCCGCACGAGCAGCGCGCCCTGTGACCTCATGAAAAAAATGCGGGCATCCGTGCTGGCCATGGGGCCCCTGCTCGCCCGGACAGGCCGGGCTGTCATCCCATTGCCGGGCGGCTGCGCCATTGGCAACCGCCCAATCGACCTGCACCTGAAAGGCTTCCACGCACTCGGCGTGCAGACGAAGAGCGTTGCGAGACAAGTTGGCACGGAGGCGCACGAGACTGTGTTCGCGGAGGCGGGCAGGCTTGCAGGCGCAGAGGTCTACCTGGACACCCCAAGTGTTGGAGCGACAGAAAACATTATCATGGCCGCCTCCATCGCAGAAGGCGTGACCTTGCTCGAGAATGCGGCGCAGGAGCCGGAGATCGTAGATCTGGCCAACTTCCTGAACAAGATGGGCGCGCACATCAAGGGTGCGGGAACCGACACGATCAAGATCGAGGGGGTGGAGCATCTGCACGGAGCCACCCACTCCGTCATCCCCGACCGAATAGAGGCGGGGACTTTCATGCTTGCCGCTGCCATGACGCGTGGAGATGTGCAGGTCACGAACATGGTGCCGAGCCACGTGAAGCCCATCACGGCGAAACTGCGCGAGTGCGGCGTGCTCGTTGAGGAAGGGGAGGATTGCGTGCATGTAGTGGCAGAAGGGATGGACTGTGCGGCTACCGACCTGAACACCCTGCCATACCCTGGTTTCCCAACGGACATACAGCCGCAGTTCATGGCCTTCCTCACGTCAACCCGTGGCGAGAGCCGCGTCCACGAAACTGTCTTTGAAAACCGTTTCATGCACATCGAGCAGTTGAACTTCATGTCGGCGGGCATCAACCAAGTGGATTCGCGCAAGGCGGTCATCCCTGGCGATCATGCGCTTTGCGGGGCGGTCGTGCAGGCAACCGACCTGAGGGCAGGGGCGGCGCTCATCCTCGCGGGGCTTGCCGCTTCGGGTGTCACGACGATAACCGATGTCTACCACATCGACCGCGGCTACGACGACATCGTAGGCAAACTGCGCGCACTGGGCGCACAGATCGACCGTATCCAGGGGACGGAGGCAGAGGAGCAGAAAGAAAACATGGAGGGCATTGACCCTGTTTTCGTGGCAGGCGCTGCTGGATTGTGATAGAATATCCCTATATTCTGTTTGTCATCGGGTTATAGGAGATATATGATTGATCTTTCAAAACTGAAGCACATCCATTGCATCGGCATCGGTGGCATTGGCCTTTCAGCCATCGCTGAAATCCTGCTGCGCGAAGGCTACACGGTCTCCGGGTCAGACATGAAGGAGGGCGAGACGACAGACAGGCTCATCTCCTGCGGAGCCAACATCTTCCTCGGGCACCGCGCAAAAAACATCGCGGGTGCAGAGCTCATCGTCTATTCGTCTGCAGTGCCAAGCAGCAACCCTGAGCTCGTCGCTGCAGATGAGCTGGGTATTCCGACGGCGACGCGAGCGGAGATACTCGGTCTGCTTATGGCGAGGCGGCGCAACAGCGTCGCGGTGGCGGGTGCGCACGGCAAGACGACGACGACGGCAATGATCTCCCTCACCCTGCTTGAGCACGGCTTGGATCCCACCATCCTCGTAGGCGGCAACCTGCCCGAGATCGCGGGCAATGTCAGTGTAGGAGGGAGCGAATACTTTGTGACGGAGGCCTGTGAGTACATGGATAGCTTCCTTGAACTCTCACCGCGCTACGCCATCATCCTGAACATCGACTCCGATCACCTCGACTACTTCGAAGACATAGACCATATCGTTCGCTCCTTCGACCGCTTCGCAAACCTCGTGCATGAGGATGGGGCTGTCGTGGCATTCGACGCAAACCCCTTCGTGAGCGGCATCATCCGCGACACGGATCGCCGCGTCATCACCTTTGGCTTCCACGCGGGCTGCACGTACTGCGCCCAGGATGTTCGCTTCAACGCAGACGGGATGCCTGCCTTCACCATATACTTCGAAGACCGGGAACTGATCCGCATCCAGCTCGCCATCCCCGGAGACCACAACGTAGCGAACGCCTTGGCAGCGTTTGCCTGTTGCCACGACATGGGGCTTGCGCCCGAGCAGATCGCACAGACCTTCACCGGCTTCACAGGCACACAGCG
>JAITHG010000026.1 GCA_031280075.1 Eubacteriales Family XIII. Incertae Sedis bacterium
CGTCGGCGTGGGCATATATGGAGGCTTTGAAGAGGCCGCCGCCCGTATGGTCAAGGTCAAGGAGGTCTTCGAGCCTGACCGGCGGCACGTACACGTATACGACGAGCTGTTCGAAGCCCAGCAAAACGCGTACAAAGCACTGAAGGAAGCAAATGTCTTCGGGCAGATTGCAGCATCGAGAAAGGAAAAGTGAAATGAAAGCAAAGTTGAAGCGTGCAGCATTGGTGATGTTTACAGTCGTTCTGGTCTTGATCGTTTCCGCCTGTGGTGGCGATGGTGGCGGTGGCGGTGGGACGGACAGTAACGCGGAAGGTGGCACAGGTGAGGTGTTCACGTTCACCGCCAACTACCACGGCCCGAACACCATCGCCCCGGGGATGGGTATGGTGGATGCAGTAAAGAAGGTGGAGGAGGATTCGGGTGGAAGGATCAAGATCACGCCCTACTTCGACGGCACCTACGTTGCTTATGACGAGTCCATTCAAGCCACGATCAACGATGTGGTCGATATCTGCTATGTCGATGCGGGAAACCTAAATGAGGTGTTTTATGCGAACAGGCTGCTGTCTGCCCCGCTGAAATGCGACATCCCGTCCTGGGACGGCGCGCACACAGTGATGAACCAGATTCTGGAGCAGATCCCTGAGATCGCGAAGGAACTGGAGGATGTGGGGCTTGTCTGGATCGGCATTGGCAGCTATGGCGGCTCCGTGCTGCATCTGAAGAACGACCAGGTGGTCACGAAGCCGGAGCAGCTGAAAGGGATGAGCATCAATACCGCTGCAGACGCGACCGCTTTGCTTGGCTCTTGTGGCGCAGAGGCAACCAATACTTCCGCCACCGAATTCTACACCGTGCTGGAGCGCGGAATCGTGGACGGTTGGCTGCACAACTGGGGAGCCTTCAACTCCTTCAAGTGCGTGGAGGTAACGAAGGCGCATACGGTCTTCACTTCAGAGGAAAACGCCACACAGGACGCGACAGGGCTCTGGTCCGCCGCCGGTGGGTACGTGATGAACAAGGAGAAGTACGACAGCCTTCCGGACGACCTGAAGCAGGTCATCAAGGAATCGTTCGGCGATTATGCGATGACTGCCTGGGGGGATTATGAGAAGCCGAATGCAGAGCAAGGGTTTGAGGCGGCGAAAGCGGCAGGGCATACGATCACCTATTTGGATCAGGAGCAGCTGCTGCCGTGGAAAGACGCGATCGCCCAGTCGGTGCCATCGATCCTCGATGCTTGCAAAAAGGATGGCATCGACTCCTACGCTATTTATGACAAGATCTGCGAGCTCATGCAGGCGCAGTACGACAAGGAGCATGCCTGAGTTTTTCGGATGGGCGGTGAAATGAGATGAGGGTACTGAGCGGCTCCATAAAATACTTTCTGCATTTCACATTTGGCATCGGTGCAGCCGCATTGCTCTGTTCGATGATGTTCGTCGTCTGCAACATTGCCATGCGTGCCTTTGGGTATTCCATTCCTGGCAGCGTGGAGGTGATCACCAACGTCAATGCGGTCATTGCTTGGATGGGGTTTGGGCACTGTGCCCTGCGAGATGGCCATATAAAAGTGGACATTTTCAAGAAGGGGCCGTTTTTTGACCGCATCTGGGCGGTCGTCACCTTTGTCGGGCTCAGTGTGTTTGGCAGTCAGTCCATCGTGCAGGGCAACATCGCGTTCAGGCTGGCGACGACGACACCGATCCTGCATTTTGTCAAATGGCCGTTCTATTATGTCACAGCCGCTGGCTATTTCTGCATGGTTTTGGCTCTGCTCTATCTTGAGGCGCAATTCTATTACAGCTGGTTTCAGGGCAGGCGGGGCACTGTGCCTGGCGGCAGAAAGGACGGGTGGCGTTGAACCCACATTTGATCGGAATCCTCGGTCTCATAGCCATGCTCATCCTGATGTTCACGCGAATGTGGGTCGGATATTCCATGATGTTGGTCGGGTTTGTCGGCTGCGGACTGCTGGGTGGATGGTCGGGCATCCTGAACATGGCAGGGACGATTGGCTATGTCAAGATCGCAGACTACGCGATGTCCTGCGTCCCGTTGTTCATCTTCATGGGCTGCATCCTGTTCCACACCAATCTCGGCGAGGACATCTACCGGGTTGCCAGGGCATGGCTGTCCCGAGTGCGGGGCGGTCTCGCGGTCGCGACCATCGGTGCCTGTGGGATATTTGCGGCAATCTGCGGGGACAGCGTGGCAACGGCGGTGACGATGGGCAAGGTCTCCTATCCGGAGATGAAACGCTATGGGTACAGCGACAAACTCGCTACTTGTTGCAACTGTGCCGGTGGGACGATCGGCGTGATGATCCCCCCGAGCATCCCCTTCATCATCTATGGCGTGATGACGGAGCAGTCCATCGGGCAGCTGTTCATGGCAGGGGTCGTCCCCGGTCTTCTGCAGGTGCTCGGCTATATGGTGACAGTCTATATTTGGTGTAAGATCAACCCCAGTGCCGGACCGACCGGTTCGAAGTATCCGATGCGGGAAAAAATCAGGGAGACGCGCAACATTCTGCCAATCGTGATCATCTTCGGATTCATGTTCGGCGGTATGTACGGAGGGCTTTTCACACCGACAGAGGCGGGAGCCTTCAGCGCCTTTTTTACCTTGATCGTTGCGCTCGCGATGCGGCGGCTCACGAAGCGGAATTTCCTTTCATCGATCCAGGATGCGCTCCAGACGGTCTGCATGGTGTTCTTCTTGATCCTCGGTGCCTTCCTGTTCACGCGCTTCATGCTCCTGAGCGACCTTGCGAGCCTGATCAGCGAGTCGATGCTGTACCTGCATTTCGAGATAGGGCTGCCCCCCGGTTTGATCGTCGTCATCCTGGTGCTCTTCTACATCTTCCTCGGCTGCTTCCTAGATACGCTTGCAGCCTTGCTTTTGACGCTGCCCTTCGTGTATCCGATCATTACGGGACTCGGGCTTGACCCGATATGGTGGGGTGTCATCATGGTGCGCGTCATGGAGATCGGCATGATTTCCCCGCCCTTCGGCCTGAATCTTTTTTCCCTTGCAAAATCGGTGGACATGGACATCGGCACGATGTACAGAGGCATCTGGCCATTCTTGGTGTCAGATACGATCCAGGTGCTGTTGCTTGCGATTTTCCCTGTATTGTCGCTATATTTGCCTTCGCATATGTGAATGGGACGGTGAGGAATGACCAAATATAACGGAATCACATTGGACGGCAGCCTTTCAGGGAAAACTGCCATTGTCACAGGCGGTGCAAATGGGATCGGGCTGGCCACGGCGGGCTTCTTTATCAAAAAGGGGGCGCATGTTGTCTTGGCAGATCTCCATCCGGATGTCACGCGCATTGCCGAAGAGCTTGCAGATGATGCCTTCGGGATGCAGGGAGATGTCAGGGACGAGGCGTTTTTGGAGTCTGTGGTGGTGCTTGCCTCGAAACGGTACGGCAGTGCGGACATTCTCGTGAACAGTGCCGGTGTCGTGGCCTTGGAGCGCGCGGAGTCGCTTTCGGACGAAGCTTGGGAGCGCACCCTGTCGATCAACCTGAAGGGCACGTTCCTTGCCGCGAGGGTCTTTGCGAACGCATTGATCCGGGCGAAGCGTGCCGGTTCCATCGTCAATATCGCGTCCCAGGCGGGTGTCGTCGCCATCGACCGGCATGCTGCCTACACGTCCAGCAAGGGCGGCGTGATCGCGCTGACCAAGTCCCTCGCGCTCGAATGGGCGCGCCACGGCATCCGGGTCAATGCCGTCTCCCCGACCTACGTGCGGACAGACGAGTTCATGGCTACTGTCGATTGGCAGGGGGCGGAGGGCGCTGCGCTGCTGGAAAGGATCCCCGCCGGGCGCTTCGCCGAACCAGAGGAAGTGGCGGCACTGGTCGCCTTTCTCGCCAGCGACAATGCGGCGATGATCACAGGGCAGAACATATTGCTAGACGGCGGGTACACGATACAGTGAGGGAGGGTTCGATGGACAGGCATACGCAGATTTTTGCTTCCCCCAGCAAGTATGTTCAAGGCAGGCATGCCTTGGACGATCTCGGAGGGCTTGCTTGGCAGGCTGGCTGCAGGAAGGCGCTCGTGCTGGGGGGCAGGAGGGGCCTTGCCGCAACGCGGGCAGGGCGGGGCAAGACCTTCGCCGCTGCAGGGATTGAGCAGGAGGAGCTGGTCTTTGGCGGCACGGCAACCTACGAAGCGTTTGTCGACGTGCATGGCTATGCTGCGGAGAACGGGTTCGACACGATCATCGGAAGCGGCGGTGGGCAAGCGCTCGACATCGCCCGCTTGGCTGCGGATCGCGCAGGGCTTCTGTCCATCATGCTGCCGACGACCGCATCTACGGACGCGCCTGTCTCCTCGGACTCTGCCATGTACAGCCCGGAGCACGAGTTTCTGCGGGTGGAGTCGTCAAGGAAAAACCCTGACATCGTCCTCGTAGATCTGTCAGTCATCGCGACAGCCCCGGCGCGAACACTGGTTGCGGGCATGGGCGATACGCTCTCTACCTATTTCGAGTGCGGCGCGGTAGCAAGGTCGGGGAAGCCGAATGTGCGGGGCGGGCAACTGACCGATGTCGCCGTCAGCATCGGGCAGCGCTGTCTTGACCTGCTGCTCGAATATGGCGTGCAGGCGAAGATTGCCGCCGAAGCGCATGTGGTGACACCTGCTTTTGCAAAGATCGTCGAGGCGAACACCTTTTTCTCCGGTGTAGGGTTTGAAAGCGGAGGGCTTGCCGCAGCCCATGCGATGATGGTGGGATTCACTGGCATGGAAGAGCTGAAGGATGTGCTCCACGGCGAACTGGTTGGATACATGAGCCTCATGGAAATGATCTTGGAAGACCACCCCGCCCAGTTGGTAGACGAGGTGTTTCGCTTTTGTGACAAGGTTGGGCTTCCGGTCACATTGGAGCAGATCGGGATGGGGTGTTTGGATCGGCAGCGGATATATGATGCCGTTGAGCGCTCCTGCGAGCCTGGCGGGCTCGTGTACAATGAGGCAGTCCCCATCAGCCCCGAGGCAGTGTTCGATGCCATCCTTGCCGCTGACGCAATGGGGAAAAGGTTGCAGGAAGGGGTGCCGATCGTCTGATCTGCGCAGGTTGTGCAGGTTGCGGTGGAAAGGCAGCAGGCGCGTTGACAAAGGGCGGGGCGCATAGTAGAATATACATGTATATATGAGTTGAGGGCGCGATCCACCGAGGAGAGAAATATGCCGCTGAAAGCACTGCTTTTCGATTGCGACGGCGTCATCGCCGAAACCGAGGGCGATGGGCATCGCGTCGCCTTCAATGAGGCATTTGCGAGGGAAGGGATCGATGCCCGCTGGGATGTGCAGCAATATGGCGAGCTGCTGAAGGTCGGCGGAGGGAAGGAGCGCATGCGGTTCTTTTTTGGCAGCGATCCGGGGAAATACCCTCCGGCGGAGTTCGGCGATGAGCGGATTGCAAATCTGCACAGGATCAAGACGGAGATCTTCCTCG
>JAITHG010000003.1 GCA_031280075.1 Eubacteriales Family XIII. Incertae Sedis bacterium
GCCCTTTGCGAGCGCGAGATATTCGTCTGTCCTTGCCATGTTTCCCTCCTTCGTCATTGCCCCGATCTTCCGTTTTTTGCCCCAACAGCTGCCCGACCCTTGCCTGCAAGTGCCGCTCAATGGCCGACAATCTCTTTTCGGGCAGGTTGATGGTCGGATGGGGCGTGAATTCGAACCCGATCAGCCGTCTGAGCTGTGCCGTCTGCGTATCGCCGCAGACATCTGACACGACGCTTTCAAAAGAGACGCCGTTATATGGAGTGGTTCTTGTTTTGGCATATTCCGCAAGATTCGCAAGGTCGTCCTCCATCGCGTAGCAGAACAGCGACAGGCCATGGTCGAACAGCGGGGCGGGGCGGATGATTTTGCCGCTTCTGTTGTCACGCAGTACGCCAAAGTTGCCAAAATGCCTGTCTTCATTGTAGATCACGGCATCCAGAACCAGCATCGATTTGATGCTGTCCACATACTCCTGCCCCAATGCATCGGCATATTCCAATACTGCTTTCAGACCACCCTCCCGGACGATGCTGCCCATGGGAACAAACGCCGTGGGTCTGCCCGATGCCCGTATAGGCAACCAGCGACAAAAATTCGGAAAAACGGTTCTCGTAGAGATTGTATTCTGCAAAAGAGCCTTGGAAGCCGCGCGGCACGACCCAGTAGCTGTCGTTCAGCGACAGACCCATGCAGACATCGACGATGCCTTTTGTGTCGTTGGCGGCGAGGCCGAGCGTTTTCAGGATTTCTTCCACATAGGCGCGGTTTTTGGGGATGACCCGGCGCTCCAGCCATTTGACAACCCCCTCGCCTGTCAGCTGCAAATCCAGCGGCAGCAGCTTTTCCACACCGCTTTTGACATATCCGAGTTCGGCGACCAGCCCCTCGATGCCTTTTCCCGCGAGCGTGAATGTGAACAGGCATCGGTCGTACAGCCGGACTTCATACTCGTTTTCCATAGGTTCAGTCCCCTCCGGTTCCACAGTCGCTATACCCTATTCCCTGTCATCTGTCATCCCGCTTTTTTTGGCACGCCTCTTCCTCGCGGCGCGGGTGCCCCTCTTTTCGTCCTGTCCCGTGAGCGCCTTGCTCTCCGCCCAGGCGGCGTTGTACTGAATGCCGACGATCAGGATGAAGGCGATGACATAAAACCAGATCAGCAGCAGGACGATGGATGTCATGCCGCCATACAGGATGTTGAAATTCCTCCCAGCGGAAATATATCCGATGTAGATGGAGTAGAGCAGGGTCGCCACGAGCAGCCCCATCGACGCAAACAGCGCGCCCGGCAGCACCATGCGCAGCCGCGCCCGCACCGCCCGTGCCCACCTGGACAGGCTCACCCCCTGCCCCCTGTTCCCGCCGCTCAGCCTGCCCTCCTCGCTCCCCGGAAGCATGAAGTAGACCACGATGACCATGAGCAGGTAGAGCAGGAAGGCGAGCGCCCAGCGGACTGTGTACCACGCCTCGGAAAAGATGTAGTCCTCGCCGAGGAAATCGTTCACGTAGTGGAGCACGATGCGCACGATGACATCGCCGAAGACGAGGATGTAGAGCGAGAAGAAGAGGATCACGAGGATGACGACCGTGGATGCGATGGCGCGCGCCCGCCGCCGCAGCCAGTCGAGGATCGGATGCTTTCGCCCACCCTCCCGGTTGTAGGCATACTTCGAGATGCGCATGAGGGAGACGAGCGCCTTACTGCCCGACCACAGGGCGAGCAGGATGAGCAGGACGCTGACGGTGTTTGAAGGGTTGTAGGAGAGCAGGGGCTCGATGACCTCGAGGATCTCCGGCTCGAGATATTCGGCGAGGACTCCCTGGATGGCACCGATGGACATGGTGAACAGCCCCGCGATGCGGGCGAACAGGATGGTGGCAGGTGCCAGAGAAAGAAGCAGGAAGAAGGCAACCTCCGCAGCCCCACCCGCGTAGAAGGGATCCATAAACCGCTTGAATGCAAGCAACAGCGTGTATTTCAGCCGATTCCTAGACACTGTCCTCCGTCCCTATGCCTTCTGGCAAAAGCCGCACAAACGCCGCCAGCGCCCTGGCGCGGTGGCTGATCCTGTTCTTGCTCTCGGCAGGCAGGTCTGCAAAGCTCAGTCCTTCCAGCGCGTAATCGTCCGGGATGAAGAGCGGGTCGTAGCCGAAGCCGCCCGCACCGGATGCCTCTTGGGCAATCTGCCCGTGGCAGGCACCCTGCGCCGTGATCTCCCGGCCGTCCGGCAGGCATGCTGCGATCACGCTGACGAAGTGCGCGCGTCGCCCGTCCTCCGTCCGCCCAGAGAGCAGGTGCAGCAGTTTGGCATTGTTCTCCCCGTCCGTTGCGCCCTCTCCGGCAAAGCGCGCGGAGTACACGCCTGGCGCGCCGTCCAAGGCATCCACGCACAGCCCCGAATCGTCCGCGATGACCGGCTGCCCGGACAGGGCGGCAAGCCCCCGCGCCTTGATCAGCGCATTCTCCTCGAAGGTGCTGCCTGTCTCTTCCGGGTCATACCCGCCGAAGCCTGCTTCCTGCACCGTGCACAGGTCTATGCCGACCGGCGAGAGCACCGCCCGCATCTCGTCTACCTTGTGGCGATTTCCGGTCGCAACGATGAATGCTGTTCTTCTTATCTCATTATGCATGTCTATCCTTGCTACGCATTCTTCATCATGACCGCCTCGATCACATCGGCGGCATCCTCGCAGGCATCGCAGACATCTTCCATATATGCGTAGAGATGGTGCCAAGCATCCGCATGCAGGGCAGTCACGCCCTCCTCGGTGTAGACGCCGCGCACGGCCTTCGTGTAGAGGGCATCGCCCTCCTCCTCGAGCCGGTTGACCTCGATGAGTTTCTCCTGAATGAGCTTGGATGTCTTGTACTGCGCAAACTCGGTGAGGGCCTCCTGCAGCGCTTTCGTGCAGCGCACGATCAGCTCTGCCGTCTCCCGCGCCTCCGGCCGGATGACCTTCACGTCAAACATGTACAGCCTGAGCAGCACATCCTCTATGGAGTCCGTCACTTGGTCGATGGCATCCGACATGTGCAGGATGTCCTCCCGGTCGAAAGGCGGCCGGTTGTCCTTGAGCAGCCTGCGCATGAGCGTGTGGCGCGCGATGTCGCCGTCATGCTCGATGGCGTGCATCTTCTCCATGTGCCTGTCCAACTCCGCAGGGTCGTAGTGCGTGATTACCTCTTTCAGGAAGACAGCCGCATCGCAGGCATAGCTGCCCATCTCGATGAAACTCTCATGGTATTTTTCTCCTTTATTCCCAAACATTCCTTGCTCCGTTTCACATGCCCGCGGTCTTCTTCCGCAGGCAACACCTGTTGTATCCTACTAGTTTGCACTATCTGCCCGAATATGGCAAGCGAACCCCCGATTCCGTCACGATGGCATCCACGGGCACGTCATATTCGCCTCGCGGCAGGGACATGGCGAGCTGCCGGTCGCGGCAAACTGCGATGCGCGCGGCTTCCTTCCGGACGCGTTTGAGGTAGCGGTCGTAATACCCGCCGCCGTATCCGAGCCGGTTCCCGTAGGCATCGCACGAGAGGCAGGGCACCACGGCCAGGTCGATCTCCTGCGGGGCTGTGACGGGGCACAGTTCAGAAGGCTCCAGCAGGCGCAGCCCGCTCGTCCGCCGCACTAGGTCTGCGCATTTCATGATCTCGCGCGCCTCCATGACACCGTCCCCGAAGGTGACAGGCACGCAGACGCGCCGCCCTTCCGCGAGGGCGCGTTCGACCAGCGGGAGCGTCGCGACCTCATTGCGCACGCCCACGTACAGAAAGACGAGTTCCGCACACCGATACGCCTCACAGTCTGCGAGCGCATCGAGGATGGCCGCATCCGCAGCGAGGCGGTATCCCTGTGCAAACGCGGCGACACGCGCCGCATATTCCACTCGGAGCAATTCCTTGATTCGCATCCCGCCCTCCCGCACATGATGCCACACCGTCAAAACCATATTGCATAAGTATAACGCAAATCGCATTATTTTTCTGGTGTTGCTTTTCCGCTGGGCTGTCGGAGCAATGTAAGCTGGCGGGATTGTGTACAGGGGTTGTTATACGATATACTGTTTATACAGGAAGCCTTGTCTGCGCGGATGCCGGGAGGAGCTTGGACTGCAGCAGGCAGGAAGGTGTGACCAGAGAATATCGGAAGGAATGAATATGTATAAAGTAGCGACACTGAACCGGATCTCGCCGAAGGGCTTAGGGCTTTTCCGGGAGGACTATGCCGTGGGGCATGAGCTCCACAATGCCGATATCGTGCTCGTCCGCAGTCAGGACATGCATGGGACAGAACTGCCGGACAACCTGCTCGCCATCGCGCGGGCGGGGGCGGGTGTCAACAACATCCCTGTGGAAGCCTGCTCGGAACAGGGCATCGTCGTGTTCAACACACCGGGTGCAAACGCGAATGCAGTGAAGGAACTGACGCTCGGCGCGCTGCTGGCGGCCGCCCGCAATCTAGTCCCCGCTGCTGAGTGGGCGCGCAGCCTGACGCGCAACGCAGCGGAGGCCGTGGAGAAGGGCAAGTCGAAGTTCGCGGGGGAGGAGCTGCTCGGGAAACGGCTCGCCGTCATCGGGCTCGGGGCAATCGGCGTGCTCGTCGCCAACTCGGCGGAGAGGCTCGGCATGCGCGTCGCTGGCTATGACCCCTACATCTCCGTGCAAAACGCGCACGACCTGTCCCCGACCGTGCGCCTCCACGACAACTTGGAGTACATGCTCGCGCACTGTGACTACCTGACCATCCACGTGCCCGCTACGGAAGCGACCAGCGGCATGATCGACTACAAACTCCTCGACGTGATGAAAAACCGTGCGGTCTTCCTGAACTTCTCGCGCGACTCCGTCGTCAACACAGAGGATATGCGGCGCATCCTCGAGGAGAAGAAACTGCGTCTTTATGTGACGGACTTCCCGACGGACGAGCTTCTCGGTCTGGAAAACGTCCTGTTCATCCCCCACCTCGGTGCTTCTACGAAAGAGTCGGAAGAAAACTGCGCCGTCATGGCGGTCGAACAGCTTATGAATTACGTGGAGCACGGCACCATCGAGAATTCCGTGAACTTCCCCATGTGCGCGCCGGGCGTGAAGGAGACGGCCACGCGCATCTGCGTCCTGAACCGGAACATCCCCGCCATGCTCGGCAAGCTCACGGCGGTGTTTGCCGAGCGCAACATCAACATCGCAAAGCTCATCAACAAGAGCAAGGGAGACAACGCCTATACCGTCATCGATATCGGGAGTGAAATTACAGAGGATGAGATCCGCCGCGCCCTCGACTTTGATGGCATCATCTCCGTCCGCGTGATCTAGACCGGGAGTCGCCCTTACGCGGCGACCGCCTTCAGGAGCGTGCCTCCCTCCAGCGAAAACTCGCCGAACCCCGCAGGGACGATGAACGTCTCTCCGGCATGGTAGCGTGCCTCGCCACCTACGTACCGCAGGCAGCCACCGCCCAACGCCGTGAAGGCGGCAAAGCGCGCCCATGCCTTGTCCATGCGCGGCAGGGACGCGTCGATGCGCTCCACCTTGAAGAGGGCGCACTCGAGCACCAAGTCGCGCCCTTCCGAAACATTCTGCTGCACAAATTTCTCTGTGCCCATGTCAAACTGAAACGAGTCCACGATCTTGTCCAATTCGAAACCGCTGTACGCGCTCCAGTCGAAGTCCCTTTCGTTTTCGATGAGCGGCGAATTGATCGTATAGGCGAGCGCCCCCCCACCGATGGCATAGAACGTGCCGGGCTGCACCATGTAGCTGTCGCCCGTGTCCACATAGGTGTAGCGCAGGGTCTCTGCCAGCGTATTCCCTGCGATGGCATTGAACAGCTCCAACTTGTTGTGCAGGCTGGTGCCGCTCACGATCGGGACAGGTTTGTCGACAGACACCACATAGACCCCCATGTGGCTCGCATCCGACTTGGCTCCACCACGCTGCACGATGAGCGGGGTCATCACCCGTGTGTCCATGAGCTTGATGACGAACGGGAAGCAAGGTGTGCCGATGCCGAAGAGCCCCGGATTCCTCTCGAACAGATCTGAGAGCATGGTGCCCGCAAACTCCCCGCTCCGGACGAAGGTCTGGCGGTATGTCACCGACGACAGTTCCCAGCTCTCGCCGATGGGGATGTCTGCCGGGTATTTTTCGAAAAGTTGGTTCAGCCTGTCTCCACCCCAGGGCTTCTCCTCAAAGAATGGCACGAAAAACAGAGGCTCAGTCATCTCCACCGCCTTCTTTCCCGCCGTGCCCGACCCGCCGCAGCCACGCCAAGCATTTCATGACGAAGGCGCGCACGCGCAGCAGGCGCTCCTTCGTAGTGAGCTTCGCTTCCGGCTTGCATGCCTCCTCAAAATCCACGCCGAGGATGGTCATGAGAAAGATGAACACGGGCACGCCGATGAGCAGCCCCCAGACCCCGAGGTATTTCTCAGCAACCAGCAGGATCATGAACACCAGGCAGACAGGCAGTTGCGTGCGGTTTGCCATGAGTTTCGGGTTGAGCACGTATGCCTCGATGACATGGATGAGGAAGACCATGC
>JAITHG010000145.1 GCA_031280075.1 Eubacteriales Family XIII. Incertae Sedis bacterium
CGCTTGGCCTTGTCGAACAGTTCCTCCATGGACGGGCGCAGTACCTTGCCTTCATGTTCTTCTTCAAATACCAATGGTTTCACCTCTTCTTTCTACTGTTGCTGCAACGGTGTTGGGGCGGTCTGCATCAGCCGATGCCCCTTTCGCTTTTGATCGCGTATATCTGCTTGTTCACTTTGTCGAGCTCCTCCAGCAATCTGTGTCGTTCGTCCTCGTCCGTCGTGACGGGGAGCATGATATCTATGTTTCGGCGGTGGGCGGAAAGCTCCGCAAGGTCGATCCTGGCGATGCAGTCCAGGAACTGCCTCTCCGAATCCTCCTCGACCAGTACCTTGTCCAGGATGTCCGCGAGCACGTTTCGATCCCTGTCCTCGAGTGTCTCCATTAGCTGCTCTGCGTTCGCGCCGCCTGCCGAGTCTCCCGCTGCCCCTGATTCTGCTTCGCGCTCCATCTGTGCGATGGCGGCGTAGATGCGCAGGAGGGATTCGTCTGAAAAGGCGCGCCCCCTTCCGCTCATGCGGGACAGCAACCTGCTGTCGTGCACGAGCAGGCGGATGAGGTTGCGCTGCAACATCAGCGCCGCAAGGTCTACCGCCTGTCCTCCATCCCTGCCCGAGGTGTGCGCCGTGCCTGCCCTGCCTCCTTGCGTAGCGGGTTCTGCCCCTGGTGGCGGTGTACCGAAGTGGTCTACGCGGTTGACTCTTCCGGGATGCTGAGTCAATTCGCTTGCGCGATCCACCTGCATGCGGATCGCGCCTGCTGCGATGCCCGTCTCCTCCTCGAGGTGCCTGATATAATAATCGGCCTCCACGGGGCAGAGCCCCCGCAGCACGTCGGCTGCTTCGTTCAGGAACGATACTGCACCCTCTTTCGCCTCGAGGTCGAACCGCTCGCGTATACGTGCCAGCCGGTACTCTGTCGCGGGCGTGGCGGATTGTGCAGCTGCGTAGAAGGTGTTGCGGCCGTGCCGGCGGATGTACTCGTCGGGATCCTTTCCGTCCGAGACCGTCAGCACGCGGACGGTCAGCCCCGCATCCCGCAGCACTTCGAGTCCACGCAACGCCGCATCCTGCCCTGCTTTGTCCGCATCATACGCGAGGACGACCTCGCTGGCATAGCGTTTCACCATGCGCGCCTGTGCGGCTGTGAGCGCCGTACCGAGCGACGCGGTCACGTTGTGCACCCCATGTTGGTAGAGCGAGATGACATCCATGTAGCCCTCGACGAAGATGGCGCAGCGCTCTTTCACGATGGCATCCTTCGTCAGGTTGATGCCATAGAGGTTGTTCTTCTTCAGGAAGACCTTCGACTCCGACGAATTCAGGTACTTTGGGATGCCTTCCGGATCGAGCGTGCGCGCCCCAAAACCGATGACCTTTCCCCGCGTGTTGATGATCGGGAACATCACCCGCCGGAAGTACCTGTCCTTATAGCGGTTGCCGTCTTTTACGACGAGACCGATCTCCGCTGCCTTATCGAGGTCAAAACCCTGCCCTTTCAGGTGCAGGCAGAGGTCGCTGTCCTTTCCGTCGGCATACCCAAGCCCGAAACGCATCATCGTCTTTTGATCGACGCCTCGCTCCAGCAGGTAGGAGAAACCGGGGTTCCCCTCGCTGCGCAGCGCGTCGTGGTAGTACTTGCCTGCAGCGCGGTTGATCTCATGGAAGATGCTGCTCTGCTGACCGCCGCCCCCGGTGCTTCCGGGAGTCCACTCGATGCCATATTCGCCCGCAAGCCTCTCAGCAGCCTCGATGAAGTCGAGGTTGAAGTGCTTCATATAGAAGGTGATGACATCCCCGCTCTCCCCGCAACCGTAACAGTGGTAATGCTGAGAGGCCTCGTAGACTTTGAACGACGGTGTCTTTTCGCTGTGGAACGGGCAACGCCCTTCCCAGAGTCCGCCCTTCCGCTTCAGCGAGACTGTCCTGCCGATCACTTCAACGATGTCAGCCCTCGCCTTTATTTCTTCCGCAATATTCGAGATGGCAGCCAAGCGTTCCCGATGTTCCCTCCTGTGGCATGATGCCTGCGCTCCTGCGGAATCCGCATCCCGTGCAGCGAAGGCACCCTTTGTGCATTCTCCAGCCCGCAGTCCCTAGATACAGGAAATACGACCCTCCTAAAGACATATTCGACAAAATAAAGGGGTTTCCTTTTTTTTGTGAATGAAGTTTCTGTGTAGATTCTGAACCCTAGACTATCTGCCGCGCCAGCCGCTGAGCGTGTGGAATCGCTCCCCAATGTCGATGGCATATCGATCCGTCATGCCAGCGATCTGATCCTTCACCATCTCCTCGACTCCCCATTCGTCCACGAGGGCGCAATACTCCTCGGAGAGTTCCTCCGGGTGTTCGATGTAGTGGTCGTAGAGGTTGAAGATGAGCCGCTTGATCTTGTCCAACTCACCCTCTTCCTTGACCATTGGATTGAAGTATACGTTCTCGAACATGTATGCGCGAAGGGCGTTCATAGCGTGCGCGCAGCTCTCGCTCTGCCGTATTTCCGGCTGCTCATCGCTGGCGAGGATCATATCGCTCACAAGGGTGTCGATGCGCACCTTCGTGCTCCGTCCGAGCACTTCAGTGCATGCCTCGGGGAGATCCGTCTCCCGTATGATGCCGCTGCGCAGGGCATCGTCTATGTCGTGGTTGATGTAGGCGATGCGGTCGCTGATTTTCACAATCTGCCCCTCTAGCGTGGCGGGTCTCTTGGCACCCGTGTGGTTGAGGATGCAGTCACGAACCTCTTCTGTCAGGTTCATGCCCTGACGCACCCCGGTCTTCTCGAGCACGTCCGCGACGCGGAGGCTCTGGACATTGTGCCGGAAGCCACCGCTGTGCCGCTCGTTCAGGACATCCTCGCCCGTGTGCCCGAATGGGGTGTGACCGAGGTCGTGCCCGAGGGCGATGGCTTCGGTCAGATCCTCGTTCAGCCGCAGGCCCCGGGCAATCACCCGGGCAATTTGAGAGACCTCCAGCGTGTGTGTCAGCCGCGTGCGGTAGTAATCCCCCGCGGGAGACAAAAACACCTGTGTTTTGTGCTTGAGGCGCCGAAAGGAGTTTGAGTGAAGCACCCGGTCCCGGTCGCGCT
>JAITHG010000299.1 GCA_031280075.1 Eubacteriales Family XIII. Incertae Sedis bacterium
GAGGTAGTAGGCGATCTGCGGCACAAGCCTGCCGATGTTGATGGAGTTCGCCGACGACAGGCGGCAGCCCTCCGCCTCGAGCGAAGCGGCGAAGCTCTCGTCGCCGAAGATCCGCTTGACCGCCGTCTGCGCGTCGTCGAAGTTGCCCTCGACGGCGAAGACATGCGTGTTCCCGCCGAGCTGCGTGACCATCTGCCGCTCCTGTATTCCGCTCACGCCGCCCTTCGGGTAGAAGACGAAGATCTCCGTGCCGGAGACATCGGCGAAGCCCTCGAGCGCCGCCTTGCCCGTGTCGCCGGAGGTCGCCGTCAGGATGACGATCTTGCGATCCTCGTTCTCGCGCCGCATGGCGGAGAGCAGCAGGTAGGGCAGGATGGACAGGGCCATATCCTTGAAGGCCGCTGTCCGCCCATGATAAAGCTCGAGAAAGTGCACGCCCCCGGCGCTGACGAGCGGCGCGATCTTGCGGTGGTCGAACTTGTCGTCATACGCGCCGAGCACGGAGCGGTGCAGCTCCTCCTCTGTGAAGTCGTCGAAAAACAGGCGCAGGGTCTGGTACGCCACGCTCGCGTAGCTTGCTTCGCGCTCCGGCGGTGTCCTGCCGTCCGTGCGCAGCCCCATCCCCGTCAGGATGTCGGGACTCTGCTCTGCCCCGCCCACATTGTAGGCGGAGAAGAGGATGTTGCGCAGGCGGGAGCCGATGGACGGCAGCTCCGCCGGGACGTACAGACCTTTGTCGCCGGCGAGCCCCTGAATGATTGCCTGGGCGCTGCGCAGTCCCTCGCTCGCCCCGCGTGTGCTGACATATTTCATAGTATCCTCCTAGTCACAGGGCGCGCAGGGCATCGACGATCGCGATCTTCTCGCCCTCCGTTTCCGACGCGTCCTTGATGATGCGCGCCGGGACACCTGCGACGACCGCGCCCGCAGGCACGTCGCCTATGACGACCGCACCCGCCGCCACGACGGCACCCTTGCCCACGCGGACACCTTCGAGCACGACGGCGTTCGCCCCGATGAGCACGTCATCCTCCAGCACGACGGGCAGCGCGCTCGGCGGCTCGATGACTCCTGCCAGCACTGCCCCTGCCCCGACGTGGCAACGCCTGCCGGTCGTCGCCCGCCCGCCGAGGATGGCACCCATGTCGATCATCGTCCCCTCGCCGATGACGGCTCCGATGTTGATGACCGCGCCCATCATGACGACCGCGCCGTCGCCGATCTCCACCTGGTCGCGGATGACCGCGCCCGGCTCGATGCGTGCGTGCACGCCCTTGAGGTCGAGCAGGGGGATGGCGGAATTGCGCATGTCGTTCTCGACAACGAGGGCTTCGATGCTCTCCGCGTGCGCCTCGAGCACGGGTGCCACTTCAGACCAATCGCCGAAGACGATCTGGTCGGCTGCCCCAAACACCTGCGCGCCTTCAAAGGGGAGAGGCTGTCCATCCTTCGTCTTGACATACGCCTTGACCGGCGTTTTTTTCTCCGCTTCGCTGATGAAGCGGATGATTTCCTGTGCATCCATCTTGTTTTCCAGTTCCTTTCCTTATGTGAAAAAACACCGCTCCGGTCTGCGTCCGTTTGAGCGGGGCACTACCAGTATACCGAAAATCTTGCCCGATATCCAGTTATGAGATAAAATATCAATGCCCGCAATGCTCGCAATGCTCGCGTCCGCCATGGCGGCTCGCCTGTCTGAGGGGATGGATAACAGATGGAACAGCGCAAGAAGAAAATCAGATTGAGAACCCTGATCCTGCTCGCAGCGATCTGCGTCGTGCTGCTGGTGACCCTGGTCTTTGGGCTGCCTCTGTGGTTTTTCCTGAAGCCCGACTGGCTTGCACCGGGAACCCTGCCGCTCATCCAGTCGCTGGCTGTCTCGTTCGGCGTGCTGTTCGTGCTCGGGCTCATCATCGCCTCGGTGCTCGCGGGCGCGATGGGAACGCCCCTGCACCGGATCTCAGACAACCTCGCCCGCCTCGCGCAGGGCAAGCTGGAGACGCGCGACCTCGAACGGCTGCAGTTCGTTACAGAGGACTACATGCAGCTCAAGGACAACCTCATCGAGACCTTCTACCGCCTGAACAGCTACATCACAGACATCGACGAAGTGCTCGGCAACGTGGCAGACGGCAACCTCGACGTGCGCAGCAAGGCGGACTACCGGGGCGACTTCATCAGCATCAGCGAGTCGCTCGAGAAGATCCTGTACAACCTCAGCTCCACTTTCCTGCTCATCACGCAGACGGCGTCGTCCGTCTCGGGCGGGGCGGAGCAGATCGCCGGCAGCGCGCGCAGCCTCGCGGACGGCAGCACGGAGGCATCCGCGAGCCTGCAGCAGCTGAAGAGCAATGTGGACAACATCAGCGGCGGGCTTTCGGACATGGTCTCCGACATGGCGCGGGCGTACTCGCTCGCCGAGACCGTGCAGGGCAGCGTCGGCGAGGGCAGCGAGAAGATGGAGACGCTGCTGTCGTCGATGGCGGAGATCCGGCGTGCCACGGAGGACATCGGGAACATCAACAAAGTCATCGACGAGATCGCGTTCCAGACGAACATCCTCGCCCTGAACGCCGCCGTCGAGGCAGCGCGGGCGGGCAACGCGGGGAGGGGCTTCTCCGTCGTTGCGGACGAGGTGCGCAACCTTGCCAACCGCAGCGCAGAGGCGGCGAACAACACAGCTGCCCTCATCGGGCAGACCCTCGCCGCTGTTCAGAACGGCTCGCTCACTGCGGACGAGACGGCGCGAGCCCTCGAGGGCATCCGCCGGCAGGCGAAAGAGGCGAGCGAGCGCATGGGCAACATCTCCAACATCACGACGGAGCAGTCGCTCGCGATGTCGGGTATCAACCAGGAGCTGGATCGCATCGCACAGATCACGGAAAACGCCAGTTCCGCCTCGGTCGAGTTTGCGGCTTCGAGCAAGGCATTCAGTGAGAGCTCGCAGCTGATGCAGGGGACGGTCGCGCGCTTTCGGCTGCGGAGGATGGGGGACGGCAGCCAAGGATATAAATAGAAAGGCTATAGGTAAGAATTGAATACTATTTTGAAACAGAGAGCAGGAAGTCTCAGGCGTGGGGCAGCATGCCTCCTGATGGCGGCGCTGCTGACCGTCGGGGCAATGGCAGCCCCTGTGCTTCCGGGCGCGGCAGACGATGGCTTTGCGGCATTTGCCGCCGAACCCCCGCCTGCCACGACGGAGGATCCGGGCACCGTGCCCGTGCCGCCGGAGGATCCGGGCGCAAACCCGGAAGACCCGGGCACCGACCCGGCGGAACCGCCGGACAGCGGAGCTGCAGTGGAGGAGCGCGGGGTCTGGGTCGCCTACAGCGAATTCGGCAGCCTAGGGCTAGCCAACAAGACCAAGGGTGTCTTCACGAAAAACTTCCGAAAGGTGCTGGACAGGGCGAAGGCCGTCGGGCTGAACGCCGTCTACTTCCACGTACGTTCCTTCGACGATGCGGCATGGATGAGCACGAGCTTCAAGCCGAACAAATATCTGTCACCGAACGGGGAGAGCGGAGGCAGGGCGGCGGATGTCTATGACTTCGACCCGCTGCAGGTCGCCATCGACGAGGCGCACGCGCGCGGCATGACGCTGCACGCCTGGATGAACCCCTACCGCGTGACGCACGACTACTACTACGATCCCGCAAAGACCGCGACGACGAACCGCATCCTGCGGGCGGTGGACGAGCTGCTTGCCTACGACATCGACGGCCTCCACAAGGACGACGACTTCTATTCTGCCAAGCGCGGCTACTTCGTGCCGGGCACGTCGAAGAAATACAAGGTGAAGGTCAGCGCCGCCAGCAAGCGCGCCTACTGCAACAGGATGGTGAAGGCGGTCTACGCGCGGGTACACGGCACGGACGGCAAGTCCTTCGGCATCAGCCCGGCGGGCAACTACGACAACAGCATGTCCATCGGCGCGGACATCCGAGCCTGGCTCTCACAGGCGGGCTATGTCGATTACCTCGCGCCACAGATCTACTGGACAGACAACTGGGGTTCGGACGGAAAGACGAAGATGTTCACGGATCGCGTGAAGCGCTTCCAGTCCGCAAACACGCTGGGTGTCCCTCTCTACATCGGGCTCGCCGCCTACCGGACGGGGTACAAGCAGAGCGACGACAAGGGCTGGGGCATGCGCAACACCAACCTGCGCAACCAAGTGAGCAAGCTGCGTTCAATGGGCTGCGACGGCTTCCTGCTCTTCTGTGCGAAGGATCTCTCGGACAGCAACAGCCGCAAGGAGATCGCCTACCTGCAGAAGCTGCTCGCAGGTGATCCCGCCGCCCCCGCGCGGCTGGCTGCGGCAGCGAGCAAGGCGGGCACATCGGACACAGCAGGCACGACGGCGCGCTTGGCCACGGCGGCAGCCGTGGCAGGCAAGGTCGTCGTCATCGACGCAGGGCACCAGCGCAAAGCGGACACGCGTCTCTACCCCATCGGTCCAGGCGCGAAGCAGAAGCGGGCGCGGGTCAGCGCCGGTACGCGGGGCGTGCACACAGGCATCCCGGAGTACAAGGTGACGCTCGAGGTCGCAAAGCGGCTTGAGAAGATGCTGAAGGCGGAAGGCTTCACCGTCTACATGGCGCGGACGAAGCACGATGTCAACATCTCGAACGCAGACCGGGCGCGCCTCGCGAACCGCAAGCAGGCAGACCTGTTCATCCGCCTGCACTGCGACGCGACACCGGGGACGAACCGAACCCGCGGCTTCCTGACGCTGACCCCAGAGAACAACCGCTGGACGAAGGGTATCTACAAGGAAAGCCTGCAGGCGGCGAACACGATCCACAAGGCTGCCCTGAAAGCGACCGGGGCGAAGAGCCGCGGCGTAGTGAAGCGCGGCGATTTGGCAGGCTTCAATTATTGCAA
>JAITHG010000014.1 GCA_031280075.1 Eubacteriales Family XIII. Incertae Sedis bacterium
GCGAGCTGGACATGGTGTTCACGCTCTCGTGGACACCCGAGCCCTCTGGTACGTTCGAGACGCGGCACCTCTACGATGCCGAACAGTTCTTCCTCGTGCCCGCCGCCTGGACTGCCGGACGGGGCATCTCCTGCTTGGAGGGCAAGACCCTGCTCTCGGAGACGGAGAGTAGCGCTGCGCTAGCCCTGCGATCCTGCCGCGCGCACGGCTTTGCGCCAGGCAGGATCCGGTATGTCAACGCCTTTCTGCTGCTCGCCGCAATGATCGCGCACGGGGAAGGCTTTTCGGTCTGGAGCCGCTACACGCCCGTCCCCTTCACCGAGAAGATCGTGCTGGTTCCTTTCCAGGAGCAGGCGGACATCCCGCCAACGCGCGTCGTCGCCACTTGGCGCAAGGAGGACGAATCGCCCGCCCTGCAGCAGGCGAGGGGCATCCTCATGGACAGTGGGTTCTGGATGGAGCGCGCTGCTGAGCAGCCGCCCGGGCTTCAGTACAAATGGTGAGAAGCGGCGCACCCAGTCCTGTCACGTGCTCCGGGAAGGGGGCAGCCTGCGTCTTTTCCCGGCACCCGCCAACCCCTGGCTCTTCCTGCCCGCATAGACGTTCAGGGCGACTGCGAGGATAATGATGCACCCCTGCACGAACTCTTTATAGTCGGTGTCGATGCCCACCATGATGAGCACGTTGTTGATGATTCCGACAAGTAACGCGCCGAAGAAGACACCGCCCATCGTGCCCTCGCCGCCCATCAGGTTGACGGCACCGATGACGATTGCCATCATGACCGGGCCTTCGTAGCCCGCCGCCGTCTTGTAGGACGAAACCATATTCATGGAGACAAGCAGCATGCCGGCGACGCTCGCGCAGACGGAGCAGATCACATAGGCTGCCAGCTTGTGCACCTTGGCATCGATCCCGACGAGCCCTGCCGCCTTCGCGTTGCCACCCACTGCGTAGATGCGCCGCCCGAACGGGGTCTTCCTCAACACAAAGCCTGCCACGAGCGCGGCGGCGGCAAACCAGATGATGGGCATCGGGACACCAGCCACTTTGGCATTGCCCAGCGCGTAGAACAGCCCGACGTTGTGGATGACGTTCAGGTAGTCCAGATCCGTGATGTACTGGATCGTCCCGTAGAGGGCGTACTGGGTCGCGAGCGTCACCACGAAGGAGGGCATGTCCAGGTAGGCATCGAAAAAGCCGTGCAGCAACCCAACCGCCACCGCCACGAGGACTGCCAGCAGGAAGCCGGTGAAGAAGGAGGCGGCGTCCATGCCGTGCGCCAGCACGTACATCGTCAAGACTGTCCCTCCGAGCGCTGCCTCAGAGCCCACAGCGAGGTCGATGCCGCCGATCAGGACGACAAAGAGCATCCCGGAAGCGATAATGCCGTAAAAGGCTATGGCGAGCAGGATGCTCAGCATGTTACCGGTGCTGAAAAACCGCGGCTGCACAAATGCCATGACCAGGATGACGATGAGCAGGAGGGTCGCTCGCTGCCCCCATACGCTCCCCACGATCCTCAAGAACTTGTTGCCCGAGCCTTCCACCCTCTCCCTCATAGGCTCTTGCCCTCCTGTGTGTCGATGCCGGACGAGGCGAGCAGTACCGCGTTCTGGGTGGCTTCGTCCGCCGTGAATTCTTTGAAGAACCTGCCGCCGTACAGGACGAGGATCCGGTCTGAAACGTTCACGATCTCCTCGAGGTCGGACGAGACCATGATGATGATCGCGCCCTGACCAGCGAGATCCCGCATGAGCCGGTACAGCTCCGCCTTCACACCCACGTCGACACCTGCCGTCGGCTCGTCCAGCAGCAGGACGGAGGGCATGCGCGAGAGCCACCGCCCCAGGACGACCTTCTGTTGGTTGCCGCCGGAGAGGTTGCCCACGGGGATATCCGCCCGCGCCGGGCGGATGTCATAGGACTGGATCGCCTCCTTCGTGAAGGCGGATTCCTGTTTCGCGTGGATGATCCCAGCCTTCGTCAGCCTGTCATACGAGGCAATGACCAGGTTTTCTGCGACGGGCAGCACCGGGAAGAAACCTTCCAACCGACGATCCTCCGGTACGAATCCGAAGCCAAGCGCGATGTTCCTACGGATGCTCTTTGAGATCGGTCTGCCGTCCAGGGTGATCGTGCCCGCATTCTGGCGCAGGGCACCGTAGATGCACTTGATCAGCTCTGTCCTGCCCGAGCCGACGAGCCCGCCGATGCCGAGGATCTCTCCACCGTATGCCTTCATGTCCACGCCGCGCAGAATCCCTTGGAAGGAAAGCCCACTGACTTCGAGGCAGTGCCCTTCGCCCGCTTGCCTCGCGCCTGAGCCCGCTCCAGCCTTCGCCACCTTGCGCAGCTCCCGCCCGATCATCATGGCCGTCACCGTCTCCGGCGTGATCTCGTCATGCGTCAGGACACCGGCGATGATGCCGTCACGCATGACGGTGAGCCTGTCCGCGAGGCGGTAGACCTCTTCAAGCCGGTGCGAGATGTACAGGATGCCTGCCCCCTTGCGCCGCAGGGTGCCAATGGTCTCGAACAGCCTCTCCGTCTCCGCCGTAGACAGCGCGGAGGTCGGTTCGTCCATGATGATGAGCTTCGCCTCCATGGACAGTGCCTTCAGGATCTCCACCATCTGCCGGGATGCCATGCCCATCGTGGAGACGACGGCATCCGGCTCCATATCGAATCCGTACTGGTCGATCAGTCCCCGCACCCGATCGCGCATCGCCTTGCGGTCGGGAAGGAAGCGCCCCATCCGCTCCTGCCCAAGGAAGATGTTCTCCGCAACAGTCAGCTCGGGGACGAGGCTCAGTTCCTGGTATATGACGGAGATGCCGTGGACGCGCGCGTCCTGCCGGGTCTGAATCCGAACCGGTTTGCCGTCGATGCGGATCTCGCCCGCCTCCTTCGTGTAGACCCCCGTGATGATCTTTATAATAGTAGACTTCCCCGCGCCGTTCTCGCCCATCAGGGCATGCACTTCGCCGTAGTCGATGTCGAGATCCACGTCCCGCAGCACCTGCACGCCGCCAAAGGATTTGCAGATGCCCCTCGCCTGAAGCGCCGGCACCGCCGACACCGCCGACTGTTCTGTGACAGACATTCCGTCGCCCATCTCAAACACCCCCTGCCCCTGCGCTGCCCTGGGCGACCACGCCCCGTCCCGTCAGCCTGTGTTCCATAAGCCGGTTGAAGCAGGAGTCGAAGAAGATGGCGACCAAGATGATGACCCCCTGAAAGAGGAACTGCAGGGCGGGCGACGAAGTGAATTTGTACAGTCCGTTGAGCAGCATGACCATGAACAGCGCCCCGAGGAAGGCACCCATCGCGTCCCCCCTGCCCCCGCCGAGCACGATACCGCCGACCACGCATACCGCCACAGCCTGAAAGCCAATCATGTTCCCGAGCGTCAGGGTAGAGGCACTCTGGTAGGCGACTTGGAACGCGCCCGCGATGCCGCAGAACAGACCTGCCAGCACAAAGCCTGCCACTTTCAGGAAGCCCACGTCCACGCCGGACATCGCCGTCGACTTCGGGTTCGATCCCATCGCCACGGTGTGCAGCCCGAAGCGCGTCTTCGTCTGAACCAGGTAGACTACGACGGCAAGCAGCACCCACACGACCGAAAACCAGAAGATATGGGTGCGCGGGATCCTGCCCCCGATAGAAAGGAAGGACGCGTTTGTGACCGCCTCGGAAACCACGTTCCCGGCTTCGCGGAAGACGAGGAAGACGGCAAATCCGCCGAAGATGTAGCCGGATGCCAGCGTCGTGATAAACTCGGACAAGTGCAGGCGCGTCACGCACAGCCCGTTGATGAGACCGCACAAAGCCCCTGCCGCCACACCAGCGGCGACGACGAGAAAGCCCGGCATCCCCTCGACGACACCGAGGCGGGCGCAGACCATGCCCACAAAACAGACGATGCCGTTCGCAGAAAGGTCGATGCCGCCGCCAATCACGACGAAGGAGACACCCAGCGCGATCATGCCGACGTAGGACGCGTCCCTGAAGAGCATCGCAATGTTCCGCCCGGTGAAGAACGAGTCGGACATCATGCCGAACAGCAGCGCCATGGCGAGCACCAGCCCAAGCGTGATCAGCTTTCGCAGCGTTTTCGGTTTCATTCGGCGCATGGCGCTCAGTCGAGATCCCAGTGTGTGTAGCGCAGGATCTCCTCGTAGTTCTCGACCGTGCACGGGAAGGTCTTGAACTCGATTGTCGGATAGTACTCGAAGCCGAGCGCCTTCGCCGTGATGCCCGTCTGGATGAAGTATAGAACCTGCATCATCGTGGCATAGGACTGCTGGTAGACATCGGCATAGCTCGTGCCGTAGAGCCGCCCCTCCTTGATTGCGACCAGCGCGTTTGGATGCCCTTCATAGCCCCAGATGATGATGCCCTCCTTCTGGCGACCGGCTGACTCGATTGCCTGGAGCGCCCCCATCGCGCAGTCGTCGTTCACAGTGTAGACGATGTCGATGTCGTCATACTTCGTGAGCAGGTCGCGCATGATCGTGTTCGCGTTTTCTTGGGATGTGTTCTCCACTGCCTGCGTCTCGAGCAGTTCCCACGCCGTCTCCTGTTTCAGGAAGTCCTCGAAGCCCGTCCCCATGCGCGTGGTCGGCTTCAGGTCGGCGACGACATCGAGCATGAGCACCTTTGCCTTTTCCGGTACATCCGCGTTCTCCTTGATGTAGGCACCGGCATCCCAGCCAGCGCGGTAATCGCTGTTCAGTACGTGCCCTGTGCGCGGACCCGTCGCCCCGACGTTGCGGGTGACCACGGGGATGCCTGCCGCCTCCGCCTGCGCCATCACGTCGTTCAGCGCGTTGGCATCGTTCGGCTCGAGGATGATCGCGTCGAAGCCCTGCGTGATGCACTCGTTCATGATATTGATCTGGTTTGTCGTGTCGAACTGCGAGTCGAACACCTCGATCTTGATGTTGCTGCCCTCGCCGCCGACGGCATCCTGGTAGCCCTCCAGCGTCATCGGGATCGTCGGTCCCGACGCGCCGAGCGGGATGAAGGCGATCTTGTAGTCGCCCTTGTTGATGTCCTTTGCAGGCTGCGCGAAACCGCTGGCAGATACCGCATCCCCGCCGTCGTTTCCGCCTCCGCCCC
>JAITHG010000024.1 GCA_031280075.1 Eubacteriales Family XIII. Incertae Sedis bacterium
CACGCAGCAGCCCCTCGCCCCCCGGTGCGATCTTCGCCATGGTCAATACCCCTTCAATGCCTTCCGGTCTCCGATGCGATCTAGGCGCTTCAACACACTTCCACAGGGGCACTGCCCCGGCAGGAAGCGCCCCCGGTCGCCCGTGCGGTAGCGGACGAAGGGCATGGCCTCCCGCGTCAGTGTCGTGAAGACGACCTCGCCCCATTCCCCGTCCGGCAGCACTGCGCCCGTCTGCGGGTCGACGATCTCGAAGAGCAGATCCGCCTCGCGCGGGTGGTATCCCTCGCGCGCCGCACAGGCCATCGCGCCGCCCAGCCCCATCTCCGTCATGCCGTAGTGCTCGTAGACGAGACAGCCCCAGTTCGCTTCGATGGCGGCGCGTGCCTCGGAGGACACGTACTCGGCAGAGAGCAGGACGCTGCGTAGCCGAAGCCTGCCGCGGCTCTTTTCCGACAGCCGCAGGGCGGCGCTTGCCGTCGCGAGCAGGGAGCTGATGCCCTCCTGTTCCATCATGTCCAGCATTTCCGCGTCTCTGCTTCCATCAAAGGGCAGGATGCCGCGCGGGATGACGCGCACCCCTCCCCGCTCCAGCCCGATGCGCACCAGATCCCCGACCGAGCCGGGGCGTTCACAGGGCATGAGCACGAGGAAGACATCCTCCGCGCCCGCCATGATGGCAAGCCCGTGGTGGATGTAGTCGATCATGAGCTCCTGATCCGCTTCCGTAAAAAAGATGCGCTTGGGCGCGCCGGTCGTCCCGCTCGTCGGCAGGGTGACGATGCGGCTCACTTCGGAAGCCGAAGTGCAGACCATCCGGTGTCCGTCGCGGGTCAGGTCGTCCTCGTCCGTGAAGGGGAGCTTGCAGGCATCGGAAATGGATAGGATATCTTTGTCAAGGGATATGCCTGATAGCAGGCTGGAGTAAAAAGGGCTGTGCGCCACCATGTGCGCCAAGGTGCGGCGCAACCTGTCCGCCTGCCACGCCTCAATCGACTCACGCGTCAGCGCGCAGTGCCCTGGCAGACCGATCTTCGCTTTGATCCACGCATCGATCATCTGATGCCTCTCGTCCGTCATCCTTCATCCTGTTGTCTGCTGTCGGCCGCTTCTCGCAGGTCATGGATCATCGCTCGCCCGCCCCGTCGGAAAAGGCATCCGCTTCGCCAAGGATATACTCGCGCAGTTTCAGATAGGATTCGAGCACGAGCTTCGGGCAGAACTCGATGCGTTTGATTGGATCGTCCTGGATGATCTCGTAGCAGTCGTAGCCGCCAAACCGATCCTCGAACCAGTCCATGTATTCGTCCTGCCATTCCGCCTTGGCCGTCTCTTGATCCTTCACGTGCAGGATCGCGATGGCGGCTGCGAGCGTCCCGCAGATCTTGCCGCGTCCCATCCCGCCGCAGAAGGCCGCCATCGCGTTGACAAGATCCTCGTTCTGCTTGCCCATGTCCTCAAGGCAGAGTGACACGATGGTCTGGCTGCAGCAGTAGCTCTTTAGTTTGCATTCAAAAATACGTTCGTCTATATTCATTGTCTAAGACCTCAATTTGCGTGGATGTCGCAGACTGATCTGCGCGGGGCAAGCCCCTCTACACGTTATCCATACCCAATATTGTAACACTTTAAACGGCACAAACATACCGCAACCCCGCGTTGCTGGGCCACAGACCGTGCGGGCATCAGGGGGAATCCATCCCCATGCCCCGAAACATGTGGTATCAGGTGGTGTACTGTGAGACGTAAACGACAGCGCATGAGAGCAGGAAAACGACAAGGGCGAAGGCAATGTTGCGCTTGCGGTGCATGGCGATGTAGGCGATATATTCCCTCAGGAGGGCCACCGGGAGGTAGTAAGGGGCGGTTTTTGCGCCGATGCCGCTGATGCGCAACCCCGCCTTGCGTGCGTAGATTCCTGTGCGCAGCAGATGGTAGTTGCTGGTTGCGTAGATGGCCAAGTAGGGCTGGCCTTCGGAGTCTATGTCCATGATCCGCTTGGAGAACTTCATGTTCTGCATGGTGTTCGTGGATTCAGCCTCGAGCAGGATGTCCGCTTCCGGCACGCCCTTGCACATTGCGTACTCCGCCATCGCCTCCGCCTCCGTGCGGGGTTCATCCTTCCCCTGCCCGCCCGACATGATCAGCTTGGGTGGGGTGCCCACTTTCTTTTGGCTCTCATAGAACGCAATCGCCCTGTCCACGCGCCCCACGAGCAGGGGGGGCAAGGCACCGTCCTTCAGCCCGGCACCATGGACGATGATGTAATCCTGGTTCTTCTTTGGGCGCGACAGGTTGCAGAGAAAGGTCGCAACCAGGTACTGCGACACATGGAAGGAATAGCAGGCGACCATCGCCTCTGCCCAGTGCATGCCTGCGCGCAAGGGACTGGGAAGGCTCTCCGGATCCACGATTCGCATGATGACGAGGTAGGCGATCAATGCGAGCACAAAGAGCAGCGTCAGGCTATTGGCGAGCGATCGCTTCTCGCGTTTTAGCACTGCACGCGCGTTCAGCAGAAGGAAGGCGATGAGGGCATAGACCCCGAAGACAGCTACAACGAGGACAATGATTACGAAAATGCTCGCTATCACCTTGGCCGCCATGGCGTTGCTGGCATACAGGTTGCCCACCAGCAGGATGCCCGTTGCGAACAGGAAGCATGTCAAAAACACGCTCGGTACAAGGCTGGCGCGGTTGTGCAGGTAGAGGGCGAAGAACACTGCGAACAGCAACAACGGGATGCCTATAGATAGCCAGACCGGGACTATGAACGGCATCCTATTCCTCCCCTGCCTGCGTGCTTTCGGTGCGGTGAAGCGAATTGTATGCACAGAATGGGATCAGCCTGCCATCCAGCGTGTACTGCTGCACGCGGCAACGTTTGAGCCGTTCGGCATCCAGGTTGCCCCTGTCCATGAAGGCCATGCTGGAGACGGTGAACCCGTTGGTCTTGATCCAGTGAACCGCCTCGTCCAAAGAGAGGGGCTCGTCGGAAACAGGCGCAGGCCCATCGGGCAGCGACCATTTCTTCAGGACGAAATCACGGTCGCGACGGATGATGTCAAGCGGGTCTGCAGCAGAGATGCCTGCTGTGCAGCATGCTTCGTCAGACGTGCCTTCCCCGCTGCAGCAGGACGCTCCCTGTGCCCTCTGTGCGTCGGATGTGAGTGCCGTAAGCCCTCCATCCCGCTCACGCAGGAAGTCGGCGCAGAAACAGCAGAGGGGATGACCCGTCGTGATGGGGACGAGGTCTGCGGTGCGGATGCGCCCGCCCGTCTGCACCTCGATCTGCCGCATCACCTCAAACATTGTAATGCGCCCGCCCGCCCCGCAGGATTCACCGGCTGCGCCCGGATGCCGCCCAAAGAAACTCGCCGGCTGGAAATGCACTCCCTTGACGGTGTCGAGGTTGGCGAGCATACAGTCGATCAGCGCACCGATCTCCCCATCGTTCACACCGCGCACTACGGTCGGCACGAGCGTCACGGGCAACCGCGCCCGGCGGCAGGCCTCGATGGTACGCATCTTCTCTGCCAGCAGCGGTTCGCCGCGCAGTGCCGAATAGACCCCGTCCTGCATGCCGTCAAACTGCAGGAAGACGGTCGTGAGCCCTGCCTTGGCGAGGGTTTCCGCATAGCCGGGTTCGTCGGCTATGCGCCGTCCGTTCGTATTGAGCTGGATGTAGGAAAAACCGCGATCCTTCCCGTCCCGGACGATGTCCGGGAGGTCATCGCGAACGGTCGGCTCGCCGCCCGAGAGCTGGATGTTGAAAGGGCGCTCCTCCCCCAATTCGACAAGGTGGTCGTAGGCGCGTGCAAGCTCCTGCCTTGACGGGTCGGCTGCTGCGGACTCACCCGCGCGGGCAAAGCACCAAGGGCAGTGCTGGTTGCAGCGCTGCGTTACGTCAATCAGCACGCAGCAGGCCGTCATCAGGTGATTGTCGCATAGACCGCAGTGAAGCGGGCAGGCATCGTCCGATGGCGCGCCCCGCGTGATGGCCGTCTTCGGTGGTACGCAGACAGAACGAAAGCCCATGAAGCGTGCAAAGTCCTCCGGATGCTCGGAAGCGAGGTCACTCCGCACGCCGTGTTCAGGGCAGTTCGTCTCAAAACTGATCATGCCGCCCCGCTCCGTATAGACGGCAGGGACAGCATGTCCGCATGCAGGGCAGATGCCCTGCACCGTCCATCCTCTGTCGGTCATTCGCTCGTCAGATCGTTCCACGCCCGGATGAAGAACTCATCGAGCTTCACGAGCGAGCGGTGAAGCACATGCGTTTCCTCCTCCGTCAAGACAGCGAGCGCTTCCTTCAGCATGTCCAAGTGAAAGAGATCGTGCGTCTTGAGCGCCTCAAGCCCTTTTTCGGTCAGCTGCAGCTTGACGATGCGACGGTCTGCCTCATTGCGCAGCCGGATCACATAGCCCTTCCCCTCCAATTTGTTCATTGCGATCGTGAGCGCGCTGACACTGATCTTCAGGCGCCTTGCAACTTGCGTCATCGTTCGGTCACTGTTTGGCCCCACCTCTCGGAGAACGTGGAATTCCGAGATGGACAGGTCGTGGTCTGAGGCTCGCGCAATGACCTTCTCCTCCGTCTTGTAGGCGGAAAGGAACAGCCGTGCAATAATTTCGTCGATCGATTTCTGCTCGCCGCTCAGTATGGCTTCCATAAAACAACCTCCTAATCAGGTCTCTTGTTGAATATAGCCGACGAGCCCTCCGTGTTCGATCAGCTTCTGCATAAAGGGCGGGTACGGCTCTGCTTGGTAAGTTTCCTCTTTTGTTTTGTTTGTGATCTTGCCACTCTTCAGATTGACAACGACCTCATCCCCCGGATCGGTCCGCTCATAAGCCTCTTCGGATTCGAGGATCGGCAAACCTATGTTGAAGGCGTTGCGATAGAAGATGCGCGCAAAAGTCGGCGCGATGACAGCTTTGACACCCGCCACCTTTAAGACGAGCGGTGCATGCTCACGCGATGAACCAGATCCAAAGTTACGCCCCGCCACGATGATGTCGCCCTTTCGCACTTCCTGTGCGAAGCTCGCATCAATATCCTCCATTGCGTGGTGGGCCAGTTCTTTCGGGTCTGCGATGTTCAAGTAGCGCGCTGGAATGATCACGTCCGTATCGACATTGTCACCATATTTGAATACCTTGCCCATGCTGATTGTCTCCTCCTGTTCCTGTGCGATAAAGTGTATGCTATTATGGCATGCAGTATTGCTTGCCGATACGTCTGTCTCAGAGCTTTTCCGGGTCGATGATGCGACCAGCGACCGCTGAGGCGGCAGCGACCGCCGGACTGGCGAGGTAGACCTCGGAGTCCACGTGCCCCATGCGCCCCACGAAGTTGCGGTTGGTCGTGGAGATGGCGCGCTCGCCTGCTGCAAGGACACCCGTATGCCCGCCCAGGCAGGGACCGCAGGTCGGTGTCGAGAACACGCAGCCGGCCTTGACGAAGATCTCGGCGTAGCCGAGTTTCGGGCAGTCGAGATAGATCTGCTGCGTACCGGGCAGGATGATGCAGCGAACCCCGTCGGCGAGCTTGCGCCCCTGCAGGATCTGCGCTGCGACCGCCATGTCCTCGAGCCTGCCGTTCGTGCAGCTGCCTATGACGGCTTGGTCTATCTTCACACGACCCACTCGATCGATCGGCCGCGTGTTGTCGGGCAGGTGCGGGAAGGACACCGTCGGGCGCACCTTCGAGAGGTCTATTTCGATCGTCCTTTCGTAGTGTGCGTCCTCGTCTGCCCGGAAGGTGCGCGCGCTTTTCTTCAGCGTCTCGCTCTCGTGCGCACGCAGGTATTCGTCGGTGCGGTCGTCCACGGGGAAGATGCCGTTCTTGGCACCCGCCTCGATGGCCATGTTCGCCATGGCGAACCTATCGTCCATGGAAAGGTGCCCCACGCCGTCCCCGGAAAACTCCATGGATTGGTAGAGTGCTCCGTCCACGCCGATGAGTCCGATGATGTGCAGGATGATGTCCTTGCCGCTCACCCATTTGCCAGGCTTGCCCGAAAGGACGAAGCTGATCGCAGATGGCACTCTGAACCATGCCTTGCCGGTGGCCATGCCCGCCGCCATGTCCGTAGAGCCGATGCCCGTCGAAAACGCCCCGAGTGCCCCGTATGTGCAGGTGTGCGAGTCGGCACCGATGACGAGGTCGCCCGCCGTGACGATGCCCTGTTCGGGCAGGAGTGCGTGTTCGATGCCCATCTGTCCCACTTCGAAGTAGTTGACGATCTTCTGCTCCCGCGCAAATTCGCGCAGCTCCTTTGCCTGCTCTGCAGCCTTGATGTCTTTGTTCGGCGTGAAATGGTCGGGCACGAGCACGACCTTCTTCCGGTCAAAGACCTTCTTCTTGCCCATCTTCGCAAATTCACGGATGGCGACCGGTCCTGTGATGTCGTTGCCGAGCACGATGTCAAGCTGCGCCTCGATGAACTGCCCTGGGTAGACGTTGTCAAGCCCTGCATGCGCTGCGAGGATCTTCTGTGTCATCGTCATCGATTGTCCAGCCATTGTTGTTCTCCTTGTTCTCTGTTTCGGTGGCTTTGTCCAGGCTCAGCAGCCGTCTTCGCCCCGCGTGGTTGATTGCAATAATAGATTCGCTGTTGCGGGGCATTCATCCCCCTGCCTCGGTGAAGTAGAGCTTGTTCACCGCGTTGACGTAGGCGTTGATGCTGGCTTCGACGATGTCCGTCGAAAGACCGCGGCCGCTGTATCTGTTCCCTGTCTCGTCCAGGATGACAACGAGGGCATCGCCCTGCGCGTCCTCCCCTTCCGTGACGGATTCGAGCTTGAAGTCTGCAAGGTGCAGAGGTTTTCCCACGATCTTGTTGATGGCATGGAAGGCGGCATCGATCGGGCCGTCGCCTTTTGCGACACGCTCGTTCTTCCTTCCCTCCCGCTCGAGGGCGACGACGGCGGTCGCGGAGATCGTATTGCCGCTGTTGATGACGAAGCGGTCGAGCCGGAAAGTCTTCGGAACCTGCACCGACTCCTTCGTCAGGATCGCTTCAATATCCCTGTCATAGACGTTTTTCTTTTTGTCGGCGAGTATTTTGAATTTCTCGAAAGCGGCATCCAGTTCCTCCTTCGTGATGTCGTAACCGAGCGCCTTCACGCGGTCTGCGAAGGCATGCCGCCCGGAATGCTTGCCGAGCACGAGGTTGCCCGCCTTCAGCCCAACCGACTCAGGTGTCATGATCTCGTAGGTCAGCGGGTTTGACAGCATGCCGTGCTGGTGGATGCCCGCCTCGTGCGCGAAGGCGTTCGCGCCGACGATGGCCTTGTTGGGCTGCACCTTGACCCCCGTGATGCTCGAAAGAAGGTTCGAGGCGTTCATGATCTCTGTCATGACGATGCCGGTGTCAGCCTTGTATTCGTCGCGGCGCACATGGAGAGCCATGACAATCTCCTCCATGGATGCGTTGCCTGCGCGTTCCCCGATGCCGTTCACGGTGCACTCCACCTGCCGCACGCCCGCACGGATCGCGGCGAGGCTGTTGGCGACACCGAGCCCGAGGTCGTTGTGGTCGTGGCAGGAGAGCGTGATCTTCGTGAGCGAGGGCGCTCGTTCTTGAATTTCCATGAAGAAACGGTAGCGCTCCTCCGGTGTCGAATAGCCGACGGTGTCCGGCAGGTTGACCGTGGTCGCACCTGCCGCCACGACCGCCTCGCAGACCTTTGCGAGAAAGGCCATGTCGCTGCGTGTGGCATCCTCCGCCGAAAACTCGATGTCGGCGCAGTAGCCCTTCGCGCGCTTCGTCATCTCCGCCGCCTGTTCGACCACTTGCTCCGGCGTCATCTTGAGCTTGTATTCCATGTGTAGGTCGGATGTCGCGATGAAGAGGTGGATGCGCGGGCTCACCGCGCCCTTTACCGCCTCCCATGCCCTGTCGATGTCCTCTGGGTTTGCCCGCGCGAGGCTCGCAACCGTGCAGGAGCGGACTGTATCCGCGATTGTCTTCACCGATTCGAAGTCGCCGGGCGAGCTGATGGCAAATCCCCCTTCGATGACATCGACGCCCATCCGCTCGAGCTGCTTAGCCATCTGCGTCTTCTCCCGAAGGTTCATGCTCATCCCGGGGGACTGTTCGCCGTCGCGGAGCGTCGTGTCGAAGATCTTTACCCTGTCGTATGCTGTCATGTCATATCCTCCTAACAGCTTCGCTCCGGCCTACCTGCAGCGGTATGAAAAAGCCCCGGAGCCTCCAAAACAAACTCCAGGGACGAAAAAATCCGCGGTACCACCCTGTTTACCGACTCACGTCGGTCGCTCATCGCCCTCTGTC
>JAITHG010000083.1 GCA_031280075.1 Eubacteriales Family XIII. Incertae Sedis bacterium
CCGCTTCAGCACAAAGCTGTCAGGGGTTGAGCTTGACGCAGGCGGTGCTCTTCGGGCAGTCCGAGCGGTTATGATGAATCGGACAAACCAGTCTGTTTCCGAAAAGGGTGTTCGGGTGCCGGGGGCGGCAGCCGGATCGAAAGCAGGCATGGAAGCACCCATCGCGATGGAGACAACCATCGATACAGACACCCTCATCCTCGCCATCGGACACAGCGCACGCGACAGCTACGAATGCCTGCTGTCCGCAGGGCTGCACCTCCGGCAGAAGCCGTTCTCCATCGGGCTGCGGATCGAGCATCGGCAGACAAGCATCGACGCGGGGCAGTACGGCGTGGATTTTGAGAAGACCTACGGGATGGATGTGCGGGCGGCCGGGCTGCCCCCAGCGGAGTACAAGCTCTCCTGGCGCGGGGAGGACGGCAGGGGTGTCTACAGCTTCTGCATGTGCCCCGGCGGGGAGGTCATCGCCTGCGCGTCTGAGCAGGGAGGGATCTTCTCCAACGGCATGAGCTACGGCGCGCGCAGCGGGGCATTCGCAAACAGCGCCATCCTCGTGGACGTGCGCACGGAGGACTTCGCATCGACCAGCCCGCTCGCGGGGCTGGATTTCCGCCGCATCTACGAGCGGCAAGCCTTCGCGTTGTCCGCACAAGTCCGCGCCGCGTCAGCGCAGCCAGCTGGGGGTTCCCCGTCGCCCGTTCCCTCCACCGCGTCTGCTGCGTCTGTCCCGTGCGCCCTGCCTGCCTTTCCCTGCGCAGCATCAGCGCGACCGACCGGAGATGCCCCGCACATGTCCGCCGCCCCGTCCCACAAAGCGCGCCTGCTCCCCTCGGAGCGCGTCGCTGGCTTCCTCGGCGCGGACAGCCTGCTCGCGTCCTGCCTGCCGGAATTTGCCGTCCGGGGCATCCGCACGGCACTGCCCCGTTTCGGGAGGAAGCTGCAAGGCTTTGATGCCCCTGACGCCTGGCTCTACGGCCCGGAGACGCGCAGCTCGTCGCCCGTGCGCATCCCGCGCGACGAAGACGGCATGGCAAACATCCCAGGCGTCTTCCCGGCGGGGGAGGGCGCAGGCTACGCCGGCGGCATCATGTCCGCCGCCGTGGACGGGCTGCGCGCCGCGCAGGCGGTCATTGCCCGCAGCTGCGCATCGCGAGGATCGTCTTCGTGATAAGGGTCTCCAGATCCCAGCCGAGCATGTCCGCGCCCTGCTGGATGACTTCGCGCGAGCAGCCCGCCGCGAAGTTCGGCGATTTGTACTTCTTCCAGACGCTCTTGTACTCCAGATCCTGCACGCTCTTCGACGGGCGCATGAGGGCGGTCGCCCAGATCAGCCCGGTCAGCTCGTCCGTCGCGAACAGCACCTTCTCCATCTCGTGCTCCGGCTTCACATCCACGACCAGCCCGTAGCCGTGGCTCACGACCGCACGGATGAGCGCGTCCTCTGCGCCTGCCTCCCGCAGCATCTCCGGCGCGCGCTTGCAGTGCTCCTCCGGAAATTCCTCGAAGTCGATGTCGTGCAGCAGCCCCACAGTCGCCCAGAAATCAGCCTCGCCCCCGAAGCCCAGCTCCTGTGCAAACCAGCGCATGACCCCTTCCACCGTGTAGGCGTGCTGCAGATGGAACTCGTCCTTGTTGTGCGCCGTCAGCGTCGCCAAAGCGTCCTCCCGCGTCAGTTTCGTCTCATATGCCAATCGTCCCTCTCCTTTCGCAATCGTACGCCGTGCCGCCCCGCTATTCCTCGATCCCCAGCCGCGCAGGCACGCCTTGGTCATAGTAATGCTTCACCGCGCGCATCTCCGTCACGAGGTCTGCCGCCTCGACAATCTCCTCCGGCGCGCGTCTGCCTGTCAAAACCAGCTCGGTGTGGGCAGGCTTCTGCCGGATCAACGCCAGCACCTCTTCCACGGGGATGAGCCCGAAGAAGAGCACCGTATTCAGCTCGTCGAGCACGACGAGGTCATAGTCGCCCGACAAGGCCGCCTCCCGGATGCGCGTAAATGCCTCGCGGGCAGCCGCATAGTCCGACTCCGAAGGCTCCCCGGCGATGAAACCGATGCCGCCAAAATGCTCGACACGCACCCCGAGCTTCGCCAACGACTCCCGCTCCGCGCTGTCCCGCCCCTTCAAAAACTGCCCGACAAACACGCGCCCCCCGCTGCCGACGCATCGCATCGCAAGCCCCATCGATGCCGTCGTCTTGCCCTTGCCGTCTCCCGTGTAGACCTGCACATATCCTTTTTCAAGCAACATTGTCCCTGTGTCCCTTCCAATTTTCGAGTAGTACGATTTTGTAATAATTAAAACATATCTTGCGGCATAGGGCAAGCGCCGCAAGGCGCGCACCTGCGCCCGCCCGCTGCGCTTTGCCAAGGCTATTCAATCGGCTCGAATTCGTCTTCCGCCAAGCCGGATTCGTAGCGCTCCTGCCGGATGCGGCGATAGTATTCGTCGCGGGCGGCTTCATTGTCAAAGATGCTGGTACTGTCCCCGCCGAAAATGTCTGGGCGCTCGACTCCGACACCGCCGCCCATCGCGCCGCCGTGTCGCTCGTCTTTCTTGTCGTCACGGAGCAACCGGTCGGCGATCAGAACGCCTCCAATGGCTTGCAGCAGCCCAGCGAACCCCCCGGTTTTCCTGCTTTCTTGCGGAAAGTCCACGCCCGCATCACATGCCATTTCGACAAACCGCGCCGCCATTTTTTTGTTTCTGAACGATTCGGCGGCCTCCGCCACTTCCTCTGCGTCCCCGAACGACGTGAGGCACGAAGCCTTGTGCAGCTTCACATCGTCGTCCCATTCGTCGATATTGTCGACGAAATCCTGCCAGTCGATCGGCTTGTTCGAGAAAAAAACGCCGCGCCTCGCCTGTTCGTACACCGCCTTGTCAACAAGCCCCTCTATCTCGTAAAGGTCGTCCTCGGACAGTTTCTTTCCGTAAGCCCAATACAGGCGGTTCGCCGTCTCGCGCCGCACGCCGCACATCAGTTCGTAGGTCTGCTCGAAGTCAAAACGCACGCCTGCCGCAAGTGCCTTTTCCACGAAGAGCGACCGCTGTGTGTCATCGGAAAAATAATAGGCTCCGAAGTCATAGACCTCGCCTGCCCGACCGAACGCTTCCAGCAGGGCAAGCCGCGCCACGTTCACTTCGTCGGGAAAGTCCCAGCTTGTACCCTGCGCATAGTAGTCCTTCCACTTTACAGGACCACCGGAGAGAGCCCAATCCATCAGTGCCTTCGTGAAAGCTGCGTCGTCAACGGCCCATTCTGCGTCAAAGAGCTCATCAAGGCTCATCCTGTCGGCATAGAGCAGGAACAACTCCCTTGCCATGTCCTTCGGCAGGTAGTAGACCATTTCCAGCACTTGATCCACCTCGAAGCGGATGCCCGCCGCCATCGCGTTTTTCAAGAGAGCGGCGCGCAGACCCTCGTCACCGAGATCCTCGAACACCTCAAAGACTTCATCGGTCGGAGCCGCCTTGAGCGCATCCGCCGAAGGCATGTTCCGCACTTTCGCGTCGTCGTCCCAATTGAAATATGCATGATAGAAATCAGACCAAATCATGTGCACCTCCAAAACAGTATAGACTATCTTACCACATCCGAGCATTCTTTTGGGGAAGCGGACGGCGCGAAAGGGCAGATGTGAGGTAGGTTTTCAAAAAGACCGGGCACCCGCTTGATTTAACCTGCTTGTTATGATTAAATAATACCAGTGTGGTTACAAATTTTGTTGTAAATTATTCGGCATGACCTAGGCGCGCAAGCTGCCCTCATGTGCGTTAAGATACAATGGACGCACCCACCGTTTTTCGAAGGGGCTGCGATCTGTGCACCTTTGGAAAGCCTGCAATTTCACAGAAACGGCTTGTTTTGCCGTACATTGATAAGGGAGGTATGGACCAATAGACAACATCTTCATCCAAGTGATTTTGGTCGTCGCGGGCATCGCCGTCGGGGTTGTCCTGGGTTACGTGATCTGGAAATCGCGCGCAAACCGCACCATCGGCAATGCGGAACAGACCGCCAGAAATCTCATATCGGACGCGGAGCGCCGCGCCGAGACACTGAAAAAGGAACAGATAGCGGATGCGAAGGAAGAGATCCGGCGCATCAAGAAGGAGGCGGATGACGACATCCGCGAACGCAAGTCGGAGCTCCAGAAGGCAGAGCGCAAGCTCAACCAGAAGGAAGAGTCCATCGACAAGAAGCTGGAGTCCATCGACAAGAAGCTCGAGAACATCGAGCGGAAGGAGAAGCAGGTCATCCAGAAGGAGCAGGATCTCGACGAAGCCATCCAGCGCCAGAACGTGGAGCTCGAGAAGATCTCCGGCTACACGAAGGACGAGGCGAAGCAGATCCTCCTGGGCAACGTGGAGAAGGAGATCCGCATCGAGACCTCCGTGCTCATCAAGGAGATCGAGAGCGAGGCGCGAGAGAAGGGCGACCAGAAGGCGAAAGAGATCATCGTCGGTGCCATCCAGCGCTGCGCCGCCGACCACGTGGCAGAGACGACGGTGTCCGTCGTGCCGCTGCCCAACGACGAGATGAAGGGGCGCATCATCGGGCGCGAGGGGCGCAACATCCGCGCCATCGAGACGATGACGGGCATCGACCTCATCATCGACGACACGCCGGAGGCAGTCGTGCTCTCGGGCTTCGACCCAGTGAAGCGCGAGGTCGCGCGGCTCAGCCTCGAGAAGCTCATCGTGGATGGGCGCATCCACCCGGCGCGCATCGAGGAGATGGTGCAGAAGGCGGAGAAGGAAGTGGCTCAGATCATCAAGGATGCCGGTGAACAGGCGACCTTCGACGTGGGCGTGCACAATCTGCACCCCGAGCTCATCAAGCTGCTCGGACGGCTGAAATACCGGACGAGCTACGGACAGAACGTCCTCAAGCACAGCATCGAGGTCGCGCACATCTCCGGTCTGATGGCAAGCGAGCTGGGGCTCGACCCGAAGCTCGCGAAGCGGGCGGGCATCCTGCACGACATCGGCAAGGCGGTAGACCACGAGGTGGAAGGCACGCACGTAGACATCGGCATCGACCTCCTGCGCAAGTACAAGGAGAGCCAGGTGGTCATCGACGCGATGGCGTACCACCACGGTGACTACGAGGCAAAGAGCCTCGAGGCCGTGCTGATCGCCGCAGCGGATGCGCTTTCGGCGGCGCGCCCCGGCGCGCGGCGCGAGACGCTCGAGACCTACATCAAACGCCTGCAGAAGCTCGAAGAGCTCGCCAACACGACGAAGGGCGTGGATACGTCCTACGCGATCCAGGCGGGGCGCGAGATTCGCATCGTCGCGAAGCCGGACGAGGTCAACGACCAGGAGCTGGCGCTGCTCGCCCGCGAAATCAGCCAGAAGATCGAGAACGAGCTCGACTACCCCGGGCAGATCAAGGTGAACGTGCTGCGCGAGACGAGGGCGATCGACTACGCGAAGTAACGGCGATGGAAGTCTATCTTGACAACGCCGCGACGAGCCGGGCGAGCGAGGCGGTCTGCGCCTCCATGCAGCGGATGCTGCGGGAGGACTACGGTAACCCCTCTTCCGCCCATCGGATGGGACAGCAGGCGGAGCGCGCCATGAAACAGGCGCGCTCCGCTGTCGCTTCCCTGCTCGGCGCGCAGCCCCGGCAGATCGTCTTCACAGGCAGCGGAACGGAGGCGGACAACCTCGCCTTTCACTGCGCCTTCAAGAACCCGTCCCGCATCAAAGGGGCAAAGATCCTCGTCTCTGCCGTAGAGCATCCCGCCGTCCTCGTCCCTGCGATGCGCTACGAGGCGCTGGGCGCGACGCTCGTGCGCCTTCCTGTGGACGGGAAGGGCATGGTGTGCCTGGATGCCCTCGAGGCAGAGATGGACGACAGGGCGCTCTTCCTGTCCGTCATGCACGTGAACAACGAGGTCGGGACGATCCAGCCCGTCGAGCGAATCGGCAGGCTGGTCGCGGCGCGCCGCCAAGGCGGCAGCCGGCTGCTGTGGCACGTGGATGCCGTGCAGTCCTACGGGAAGATCCCTGCGTCCATCGCACCCGGCGCGGCGCT
>JAITHG010000128.1 GCA_031280075.1 Eubacteriales Family XIII. Incertae Sedis bacterium
GTCGCCGATGCGCACGGGGATGCTTTCGCAGATGTGCCGGAGCGCCCGCGCACGCTTCGTGACACCCGTCATGTCCGGGTGCTCCAGGTAGAACTCCGTCAGCAGGCGGTAGCGCGCCGTGCAGATCTCTGGCTTTGTGTCGCGGTACAGCTCGCGCATCTTCGCGACGCGCACCGTGATGGGCTTGAGTGTCCAGGTCATGTTGATCCCTCCCCTAGATCCTGTTCTCGTTGCGGGCGATGATGTCGTTTTGCAGATCCTCACCCAGCTCTATGAAGTATGCCGAATAACCGGCGATGCGGACGACGAGATCCCGGAATTCCTCCGGGCGCACCTGCGCCTTTTTCAGGGTGTCCGTGTCCACGATGTTGTACTGGCACTCGAGCCCGCCGCTCTTGAAGTATGCCTTCGTGACCTCGCGCAGCTTGGCGACCCCCTCGTCGTTGCTCACGACCGAGGGGTGCATGCGCAGGTTGAGCGCCATGCCGTCCATATACTTTGCGTGGTCGAAGCAACAGGCGGAGAGGAAGACCGACGTGGGGCCCCCCCGGTCGCGGCTCTGCGCAGGCGAGATGGCATCGGCGATCGGCTCGCCTGCCTTCCTGCCGTCCGGTGTCGCAGGGGTGTACTCCCCCTGCAGCACGTGGTCTGCCGCACCGTACATGCCTGCCTTGTAGACCTTTGAGCGCTGGCTGGAGCACTCGCTGCACTGCCTGTAATATAGGTCTGCCGCCCATTTCAGCTCTTCGTCCGCGTAGGGCTCGGCGTTGCCGTAGTGCGGAACTTCACTCAGGATGCGCTGGCGCAGATCCTCGTGCCCCTCCCAGTTCGCCATGACTGCGTCGTAGAGCTCGCGCGTCGTGACGGTCTGCTTGTCGAAGCACAGGTACTTGATGGTCGTGATGCTGTCGGCGATCGTCGCAAGCCCAGTGGCAGTCCCTCCGTAGGAGTTGTACTTGCAGCCGCCCGACCCCGCATCCAGCCCCTTCTCCATGCAGCCTTCCATGGAGATGGAGAGCATGGCGTAGGGCATGTTGTAGCCGACGAGGTATTCCGCATAATTGTTGATCGTCACATACCATTTGAGGAGGTAGTCCGTCATCTGCTCGTAGGCGGCGCGCACTTCGTCTATGGACTGCATCTCGTAGAGGTAGCCCGGCTGCACCTTCGCCTGTCTGCCCGTCATCGGGTTGATGCCGTTGTTGATCGCCATCGCCAGCGCCACGCCGTAGTAGACCGAGGCGTGCGCCGCGCCCACACCGTTCGGGGCAGGGTAGTCCGTCCCCGACCCGACGATCTCCTGACAGCCGATGATGCTGTAGTCGCGCGCATCCCGCAGTTCGAAGCCCAGTTCTTGCATGAGACCGGGGATGATGACATCGTCGTTCTGGAACAGGGGCAGCCCGCCGACCAGCCGCGAGGTCGCGAGTGCGCAGTCCCACAGTTCGTCCGGCGTGTCCGGCCCGACGCGCATGGAGACGGTCGGGTCGTGCAGCCTGAGCCTGCCGATGGTCTCGAGCACCATGTAGGTCACGGGGTTGGTCGCGTCCTCGCCTGTCTCCGGCAGAACGCCGCCGACCGTCGTGTGCTGGTAGGTGTTGCCGATGCCCGCCGTCTGCGTCATCCTGCCGATATTGCCTTCATAATAACAGTTCGACTTCAGGAAGAAGGCATCGCACAGCTCCTGCGCCTCTTCCATGGTCAGCCGCCCCGCGTCGAGGTCGCCCTTGAGCAGCGGCCAGGTGTACTGGTCGAAGCGCCCGAAGGCAGGGGCGGGGAAGCCCGTCTCGTAGGACATGGCGAGCTGGTAGATGAGCACGGACTGGCATGCTTCCCAGAAGGTCGCCGCCGGCTCGGTCGCGATGTGATCCAGCCCTTCCGCCATGCGAAGCAGCTCGTCCCGGCGCGCCCCGTCCCCAGCCTCCGCCGCCTCCGCCGACCGTTCGCGGCAGAGGGCTGCGTAGCGGCGCGTCAGAGCCTCCGCCCCGTCGCAGGCGATGACGGCGGACTTGTAAAACATGTACCGCCCCATCCCGTCGCCCATGAGGTTGCCCTCGTGCGCGTCCATCCAGTCCTGCGCCTGCCTGCGGATGGCACCGTAGCCGACCTTGATGATCTTGTGCCAGCCCGGGGTCAGGTGCCCGCAGGAGAGGGACATGATGCCGGGGCGCCCCCGCTCGCCGTAGTCGCACGCGCCGAGGGCGAAGAAGTCCTCAGCGCCGTCGGGCAGCCATGCCTCGGCGACCTGCCAGTCGCTGTTCTCGAACAGGACGGGGGCGACGCGGCGCATCTCGTCGATGTCCTCCTGCGCGATGCAGAGGCGCAGCTCCTCCCCCTCGGGGTTGTGCCACAGCCCGTCGTCCTTCATCGCCCATTCACGTTCAATGTCCACAAACAGGGGCCACATGATGCCGCTGTTGCCGCAGAACGACTTCCCTTTGTTTCCGACGAAATAGTCGTCGTCCTCCACGCGCAGCGTCATGCGCTCGCAGAGTTCCTTCGTGATGAGCGGGCGCTTGATGATCGGGACGATGTGCTTGTATTTCTCGATCGCCTCCGCCTGGATGACGGACTTCTCCGCGTCGCCTCGGATGACCCTGTCGCGCACCTTCTCACGAATGCGCTGGATGCGTGGTGTCGCTTCCCTGAACGTGTACATTTCGTCCCTCCGATCCTCCTGCTTAGATGTGGAGCGCCGCCTGGAACCCCTGGTTCGTCGCCGTGGAGATGTTGCCCGACTTCTTCGCGTCGCCGACGATGTAGACCTCCGTCTCTGCGACGCAGTGCCGCAACTCGTCCACGAGCTCGTAGCGCGGGCGCATGCCCATGGCGAGCAGCACGGTGTCCGCCTCGATCTCAAAGTCCTCGCCCGTAGCGACCTTCGTCACGACGACGCTGCCGTCCTTCACCTCTTTGAGCATCGTCCCGTAATGGACGGGGATGCCTTGCTCCTTGACGATGCCGATGAGCTCCGGCGCGCTCGTGCCCGCGCCAGTGAAGAGGATGCGCCTGGCAGGTCCCTCGTCCGCCAGCTCGACGATCTCCACGTGCGTGCCGAGATCTGCGTAGTCGATGGCAGCCTCGACACCCACCGAGCCCGCGCCGATGACGACGATCTTCTCGCCGACGGGCACCTTGCCCAGCTCGGCATCGGGTGCCCAGTTCACGTGGGGCTTGTCGATGCCCGGCAGCTTCGGCACGACGGGGTCTGCGCCTGCTGCGATGATCAGCGCGTCGAAGCCCTCCGCCTCGATGCGTTCTTTCGTCGCCTCCGTGTTCAGCAGGATCTTCGCGGGGTACTTCTTCACCTCGCGCAGGAACCATTCGTAGTAGTCCTTGCAGTCCGTCTTGCGCGGGGGCGCGGCTGCGCCGATCAGATTGCCGCCGAGCTTGTCCTCCTTCTCGTAGAGCGTCACGTCATGCCCGCGGTCGCAGGCAGCCATCATGGCGTAGATGCCCGCAGGGCCGCCGCCGACGATGCCGACCTTCTTCTTCGTCTGCGCCTTCGGGACGAGCCCGTCCTTCAGCTCGCTCGTCAGCCCGGAGATGGGGTTGACCGCGCAGTTGATGACGCGCGGCTGCGTGCCGACGCCGTCCCCCGCGCCGAGGCGCTTTGCGCAGGCATCGCAGCGCAGGCAGGGCCTTCTGTCCTCCGGGCGGTTTGCCGCATACTTCTTCGGCATGTCCGGATCCGCCATGAGAGGGCGGCACATGGCGACAAAGTCAGACCAGCCGTTCGCGATGATCTCCTCCGCCTGGTCGATGCTGACGATCGAGCCGACGGTGTTGACGAGCAGGTTTGGATACGCCTTCTTCACGTCGCGCGCGTAGTGGACGTTGAACATGTGCGGCATCATGTAATTCTGGCACCAGTTGCGGTAATACCGCATGTCGAAGTCGGAGTGGATGCCCGCCGAGCAGTGCAGGATGTCGATGTGCTCCTCCAGCATCCCGATGAGCTTCAGCGTCTCGGGGAAGTGCATGCCCTCGTCCGCGATCTCGTCTGCGGAGATGCGGAACTCGATGACGAAGTCCTCCCCGCAGCGCTCGCGGATCGCCTGACAGACCTCGATGGCAAAGCGGGCGCGGTTTTCTGTGGAGCCGCCGTACTTGTCCGTGCGGTGGTTGTAGAGCGGGCTTGTGAACTGCGAGATGAGGTTGCCGTGCCCGCCGTGCACGAGGACGATGTCCATGCCTGCGCGCTTCATCTGGAAGGCGGCGTGCGCATACTTCTCGATGGTCTCATCGATCTTCGCCTGCGTCATCTCGATGGGCACGATGGGCTCACGCCCGTAGCGCGCCGCGCGCGTGCGCTCAGACCACGGGACGATGGGCGACGGCGCGAAGGGCGCGTGCCCCACCTGCTCAAAGGCGGTGTCCTTGCCGTTGTGGTTGATCTCGAGCGACGCGTGGCAGTCGTAGGCAGCCGCCATCTCCGCATACCAGGAGAGAGGCAGCACGGAATGCGGGTTTGCGAGGTCGAGCTGGCATTCCTCGTCCTTGCACTCGTTGATGTCGATGGAGGAATTCCCGACATAGAGGACGGTCGCGCCCCCGCGCGCAAACATGCGGTACCAGTCCACAAACTCGTGCGTGACGAGCCCGTCGGGGCTGGCGTGGTTCGGGGACGGCGGGGCAAGCGTGATCCTGTTCTTGAAGTCGATGCCCCGGATGCGGATTGGTTCGAACACGTGCGAATACTTGGAGCTCATGCTGTTTTTGTCCTCCTGTCCATTGTGGTTCATTATGCAGTTTATATTATTTATATAATAACAATCGATACGGATTGGTGCCGCGTCCTACTGCTCCTCTTCCCGCATGCAGATGTCCAGCGCGCTCAGGAAGGCGTCGATGGCGGGGTTGTGGTTGGTGTCGAGCCAAGCGACCGACTCGTGCACTTCCATCAGCTCGTCCATCTCCAGGAACTTCAGATTTGGGCTTGTCGAGAGCATGTGCCAGGGGTTGAGCGTCGTGACACCCGCGCCCGACTCCAGCCAGACTGCCACCGTCCCGATGTTGGGTGCGATGCGGTCGGAGGTGTCGTAGCCGATCGCCTTGCACAGGGAGCGCTGCAGGTTTGCGATCTTTGCGGACTCCGTGTTGCTCATGAGGATGAAGGTCTGGTCCTTGAAGTCCTCGAAGGTCGCGCCTTCCTTGTTGGCGTTCGGGTGGCTCGCCGGCACGACGAGGCAGCTCTTCCCGGTCCGGACGGGCTTGCTGTGCACGTCCGGGCCCGCGCCTGCCAGATCCTGCTCCGAGAGGATGACCATGTCAACCTCGCCGCTCTTCAGAGCCTCGAGGTGCTTGGACATGTTGTTGTAGATGACCTGCACCTGCAGCTCCGGGTTGTTCCGCCAGAGATAGAGCAGCGTCTTGGAGAAGATGCCCGTGATGGACTGCCCGACGACGGTCGCCACGTTGAGCGTGCCGCTCAGCCCATGGGATGCGGAGACCGCCTTGTCCACCAGCTCGTCGTATTTCGCCATGATCTCTTCCAGCCCTCCTGCCAGGATCGCCCCTGCCTCTGTCAGCTGCACCGTGTTGCGGATGCGGATGAACAGGTTTGCGCCGATCTCGTGCTCCAAGGCGGCAATCTGGCGTGAGAGCGCCGGCTGCGTGACATGCAGGTGCTCCGATGCCTTCGTGAAGTTCAGGAACTTCGCCGCCGCGAGGAAATAGTTCACTTGGATCGTGTTCACCGCTTGCCTCCGTCATTCACCGCCGTCGGCGGATGCCTGCAACAGGGCGCGCTTTACGAGCGTCCTTGCGATCTGGACTTTGTACGCAGAATCCTCGAAGGGGTCTGCGTCCCGCAGGGCGATCTCCCCCGCTTCCTCCGCGACCGCCTCGTCGATCTGCGCCTTGCCTGAGATGTACGCCTCCGCCTCCGTCGCACGGACGGGGACGGGCGCGACCGCGCCCAGGCAGATGCGCGGCTCGTCGCCGACGCGCACGGCACAACCGACGACGGGGAAGTCGATGGACTTGCGCCACGCCATCTTCAGGTAGGCGCTGCGCGTGCCGGCGGGCTGCGGCGGCAGGTCGATGCGCGTGATCAGCTCGTCTGCCTCGAGCACGGTGCTGCCCGGCTCCCGGACTGCGAAAAACTGCTCCGCAGGCACGCTGCGCCGGTCGGTCACGACCACTGCGTCGAGGGCGATGAGCGCCGTCGCCGTGTCAGAGGGAAAGACGGAATAGCAGGCGCAGTTGCGGCAGCGGGATGCCTCCTGCAGGGCCTCTTCCCGCGTGGGTGTGAAGGTGTCCTCGGCATCGAGGCGCCGCTCAGCCGCGCCGAGTGCCCGGAGCTTCAGTGCCTCCTTGCGCAGTACGCCCTCGTGGTCGAAGTGCGTGAACGGCTGCCCGCAGCCGCAGGTCGGGGCGGCAGTCCCTGCGGCTTCCGCCGCTCCTGCCTGCGCGCCTGCCTGCGCCGCGATCCCGAAGTAGTCCGCGATGCCGTCCGCAGCCTTGTGCCCGCCTGCGATCGCACCGATGACGGTCGCAGGGCCCGTGGTCACGTCGCCGGCGGCGAACACGCCCTCGGCGGAAGTCCGCTTCGTCTCCTCGTCGGCATCGATCAGCCCGCGCCGCGTCAGTTCGAGCTGGAAGCCCTCGTCCAGGAAGCCCAGGTCGACCGTCTGCCCTACCGCCATGAGGATGTTCTGCGCGTCTACGTCCTTCGTCGTGGACTCGTCGTAGCTCGGGCGGAACGCGCCCGTGTCATCCCAAGGGCTGATGCAGCGCACGAGCCGCATCGCGCCGATCTTCCCGCCGTCCTGCACGACTTCCTTCAGCCCCCAGGAGGCCAGGATCTCGATGCCCTCTTCCTCGGCGCGTTCGATCTCCTCTGCGCTGGCAGGCATCCTGTCCCTCGGTTCCAGGCAGGCGAGCGTCACCTTCCGCGCACCGAGGCGCTTGGCAGTGACCGCCACGTCCATCGCGACGTTGCCGCCACCCGCGACGAAGACCTCCTCGCCGATCTTTCCGTCCATCCAGCGCTCCACTTCGCCCAGGAAGTCCAGCCCGAAGGTGGTCAGTTCCTCCCCGGAGAGCCCGATGACGGGACGCTTCCATGCGCCCGTCGTGTAGAGCACGCTGTCGTGCTGTGCGGCGACCTCGTCCGCCCCGATGGTCTCTCCGACGCGGACACCGGTCTTGAAAACGACACCCATCCGCTCGAGCGCCTCGGTGTATTCCCGGACGATCACGCGCGGGAGGCGGTAGGTCGGGATGGCGTACATGAGCATGCCGCCCGCCTCCTCCTTCGCCTCGTAGACGGTGACGGCAAAGCCCGACCGGCGCAGGAAGCACGCGGCGGACATGCCCGCCGCGCCGCCGCCTACGACGGCGACGGACTTCCCGTTCTCCCGCTCCGGGGCAGCGTAGAAGGTCTCCGTGTTCTCCCGGACATAGTCGCCGATGACGCGTTCCACCGCGCTGCTCAAGACGCTCTCGTCGTCCGCGCCCCGGTTGCATGCCGTCTGGCAGAAATGGGCGCAGACGCGCGAAGTGACCTGCGGCATCGGGTTGACGCGCAGGATCTCCCAGGCGGCACCTTCTATGTCGCCCTCGCGGTACAGCGCCATGTAGGCGGAGACATCCGTCTGAGCCGGGCACTCCTGCGAACAAGGCGCGAGGGCGGGGCGCATGCCCCCGAAGACCGAATGGAACTGGTTGCTGCCCGTCTCGGCAAAGCACTCTTCGCCACCCTTACGCAGACAGGGGAAGCGGTTTTCGGGCTTGCGGAAATACCAGCAGCGGTTCATCTGCGCCAGGTTCCCACCGAGGGTCGCCATGTTGCGGATGTTCGGGGATGCCACGCGCCCCGCAGCCTCGGCGAGCGCCGTGTAGCGTTCGCGCACGAGGGGGCTTGCGGCGATGTCGGCGAGGCGCGTAAGCGCGCCGATCTGCAGCGAGCCGCCTGCCTCGGCGATTCCCGTGAGCGCCTCGATGCCCGCAAGGCTGACGACTGCCTCCGGGTAGTCCGGCAGGATGTTGTCCTTGAGGCTGCCGATGAGGTCGGTTCCGCCACCCAGCGGGCGCGCCGCGCCGCCTCGCAGCGCCTGCGCCGCCTCATCCACGCTCTTCGCGCGTATATGCTCAAATGATTTCATAGTCTTTTCCTTCCACTTGCGCCGTGGGCGCCATCGACACCCTCCATGCCTACGCCTTGCCGAGCGCCCGCAGCACCTTGTCCGGTGTCGCGGGGGGCTCCACCCACACGCCCGTCGCGTTGTGGATCGCGATGATGACCATGTTCGTGTTCGCCAGCGAATGGCTGATGCCGTTCGCCCCGTACGCGGCGTTGCCGGCGCGCGATTCGGGGAAGACCTTGTCTACGCGCGGCACGTCGAGCATGCCCGGCTTCTTGTATTCGACCATGTTGTTGTTGAGCCGCACACCTGTCCGCTCGTCGTAGTAGTAGTCCTCCAGGAGCTGGCATCCCTGGCTGAAGTACATCACCTGATCCACTTGGCTCTCGAGCGATGTCCGGCGGATGATCTTGCCGGTGTCCGCCGCCACGCCGAAGCGCAGGATCTCCACCTCGCCCGTCTCCGTGTCGACTGCCACTTCGCAGTAGGCGGTGTTCATCGTGTCGAGGATGCCGCCCATGCCGCCCGTCACCCAGACGGCGAGCGGGGGGCGCCCCTTGAAGGTCGCGAAGAGGTTCTCCGGGGTCGCGTCCTTGAACGGCACGCCCTGCGAAGGGTCGGATTTCAGCACGACGCGTCCCGCTGCCAGGTCGAGATCCTCCGGGGTAAGCCCCGCGAAGGGCCCCGGCTCGGGCGGCGGTGCGAACGGGCCGTGCATCGGCAGTTTGGGCGGCGGGTTGTCCGCGTAGTCGATGGCAGCCCGCAG
>JAITHG010000149.1 GCA_031280075.1 Eubacteriales Family XIII. Incertae Sedis bacterium
CGTTCCTCGATCACTTTCCGGGAAAAAACCCTGCTTTTTTATTTAATCACTTTCGGAGCGGGAAATCAATCTATTATAATAAAGTAGAGATTTCCGGCAAGAAATTGCGGGAATCAGGACAAGAATTCACCAGAGCGCCGGGCGTGGGGCGGAATGCGGAAGCATCTGCCTGCATCTGGCAGAAAAGAGGACCCGATGTACCATCCCATGCGCACCATCGCCCTGAGCGAATCTCGGGACGCAGCCGTCATCATCGACCAGACGCTGCTTCCCGGGGAGAAGAAGTACGTCAGCCTCCGCACGCCGGAGGAGTTTTTTGAGGCGATCCGGAAGCTCCGGGTGCGGGGTGCGCCTGCCATCGGCATCGCGGGTGCCTTCGGGCTCTACCTTGCAGCTCGGAGCTTTGCACAGGGTGCTGCACCGGACGCTGCGCTGGGTGCTGCACAGGGCGCTTCCGGCTGCGCGCAAGACGCTGCGGGGGGCGACTCCAGTCTGTTCCGCAGGCGGCTCGCGGAGACTGCCGCCTACCTGAATTCGTCGCGCCCCACTGCGGTCAACCTCGGCTGGGCGCTGCGCCGCATGGAGGCTGCGGTGGATGCGGCACCGGACAGTTCCGTATCCAAATGGCTGGGGATCCTCGAGGCAGAGGCGCTCGCGATCGCCGATGAAGATGCCGCCATGTGCCGCGCCATCGGGGAGCACGCCCTGCCGCTGCTCTCGGAGGGCATGGGGGTGCTCACGCACTGCAACGCGGGCAGCCTCGCAACGGGGGGCATCGGCACGGCCACCGCCGGGCTATACCTCGCGGCGGAGCGCGGCATACGCCTGCGTGTCTACTGCGATGAGACGCGCCCCCTCCTGCAAGGCGCACGCTTGACAGCTCTCGAGCTCTCCGAGGCGGGTCTGGACACCACGCTGCTCTGTGACGGCATGGCGGCCGCCGTCATGGGCGAGGGCAGCATCCAGGCCGTCTTCACGGGTGCCGACCGCATCGCTGCCAACGGCGACAGCGCCAACAAGATCGGCACGCGTGCCGTCGCCATCTGCGCGCGCTACCACGACATCCCCTTCTACATCTGTGCGCCCTACTCGACCCTCGACCCCGCCTGTCCGGACGGCGCGCACATCCCCATCGAGGAGCGGGATCCGGCAGAGGTCACGACGCTGTGGTACGCGCAGCCCATGGCACCGCAGGGCATCTCCGTGCGCAACCCCGCCTTCGATGTCACCCCGGCGGAGCTGATCACTGGCATCATCACGGAGCAGGGCATAGCCCGTCCGCCGTTTGCACAGAGCCTAGCGGGGATGCATCCCTGAGGGATCTCGCTGGATGTAGGCGATAAAAGGCATCAAGAAAGCCATCCGCATGAAATAATAGATATGGAATATGTGCTTATTATTGCATTTATCATAGGAAAAAAGGGGCACCATCACATGAACCGACATGAAACGACATGAGGCGCCCCCCTTCTTCCGGCTGTCAGGCAACACCGCAGAGGTTGTTTTCGAGGCAGACTGCGGAAAAACTGGCTCGATGGTGCCCCCGCAGCCAAAACAGCGCAGACCCCGCAGCCAAAACAGCGCGGAAATATTGACAAATACTGTATAGTACGGTATAATAAATTGACCACATGGTCAACAGTGTGGTCGGAGCTTCCCTGAAGCGCCTGTTTGGATTTTCGCTGCGCGCTGGGATGCGGAAAAGGAGACCATCCACGGCGGCGATGGAGGTAGAAAGATGTGTTATGTGGGAAAAGTTGCCCCCTATGCCTGCTATTGGGGCGAGCATCTGAAAAAACTACACAAATCAGGTGAAAAAAGCCCTATGCCTTGAGCGTAGGGAACTTGTCTTCTATCCATCTTGGTGATAGACTGGAAATTGTCCAGACGTTTTCAATGCGTGTCGTTTTGGGAAAGAAGCGACGTGGCTACAGGAGGTATCACTATGAGCGTCAAAGACAAGGCGAGGGAGCAGACCCTTAGGCTGCTGCTTCAGTATCTTTCAACCGATCCGATCAAGAAACTGCCGATCTGTTTCGATCTTGCCGAAAAACTGGATCGGGACGGGCTGCACGCGCCGCAGATCGCGACCATGCGCAGGCAGATTCTCGACCCGACCAGCCCTTGGAGCAAGTTCGTCGTCAAGCTGTTCGAGGAAGTCGACCCGGGGCTGATCCTCAAATTTGTCGAGTGTTTTCTCATCACAGGGACAATCGACAAGGAGCACTCGCCCGCCGCCCTCGAAGAGAAATACGGCTGCAACATCCCTTGGGCGATCCTAATGGATCCTACGAGCGCCTGCAATTTGAACTGCCAAGGCTGCTGGGCAGCCGAATACGGCAACAAGAGCAATCTGTCAAACGAAACACTTGACAGCATCATAGAGCAAGGGAAACAGCTCGGCATCCGTTTCTACATCTTCAGCGGCGGCGAGCCACTCGTCCGGAAGCAGGATCTGATCCGCCTATGCGAGCGCAACCAGGACTGCTACTTCCTGTCGTTCACAAACGGGACGCTCGTGGACGAGGATTTCTGCAAAGACATCCTGCGCGTGAAGAACTTCGTGCCTGCCTTTTCCATCGAGGGCTCCGAAGAGGCGACGGACATGCGGCGCGGTGCGGGGACATACCGCAAGGTCATCGCAGCCATGGAGCTGATGCGACAGCACCGACTGATCTACGGGATCTCGACCTGTTATCACAAGTATAATACCCCGGACGTGAGCAGCGATGCCTTTCTCGACCACATGATCGGGCTGGGCAACCGCTTCGCATGGAATTTCACGTACATGCCCGTGGGGGCAGACGCGGTGACGGATCTGCTTGCCACGCCTGAACAGCGCGAGTACATGTACCACCGCATCCGCGAGATACGGGCAACGAAACCCATCTTTGCCCTCGACTTCTGGAACGATGGCGAGTACACGGGCGGCTGCATCGCGGGCGGCAGGCGTTACCTGCATATCAACTCGAACGGGGATGTGGAGCCCTGCGCCTTCTGCCACTACGCGAACGTGAACATCCACGACGTGAGCCTGGTCGAGGCGCTGCAGTCCCCGATCTTCCTCCAGTACCGTCAGGAGGCGCCGTTCAGCGAGAACATGCTATGCCCCTGCCCCATGCTCGACAACCCGGAGAAGATCGAGCAGATGGTTCGTGCGGCAGGCGCGAAGTCTACGGACATGATGGCACCCGAGGCGGTCGAGGCGCTTACAGCGCGCACGAGGGAGGTTGCTGCGAAGTGGCATGTCGCGGCGGGACGGATCGTGGCGGATGCCGACGCGGAGCGCTTGGCTCGGCTGGCGGAGCAGGCAGAGCCAGTGAAGTAAGTGAAGAAGGCAGATCAGCAGTCGTAGTAAGCGGAGCAAGCGAAGAAGGCGGAGCAGTCGTAATAAGCGAAGCAGACGAAGAGGCGGTAGGCTACCCCTGCGTCTATTCCTGCCCGAATTCCAGGTGCAGCTGCTGCATCGCCTGAGCTACGGTCGCCCTGGGGCAGGCGATGTTAATGCGCTGGAAGCCCTGCCCTTCCGACCCGAATATCGTACCGCTGTCAAGCCAGAGCCTTGCGCCTTCTGTCACGCGGCGATCCAGCTCCTTCTGCGGGAGACCGTAAGCACCGAAGTCGAGCCAGAGGAGGTAGGTTCCCTCCGGCTCAACCAGCTTGACGGCGGGCAGGTGTTCCGCCAGGAAGTCGCGCACGTATCCGATATTGCCGACAAGATATTCCCGCAGCGCCTCGAGCCAGGGCGCGCCCTTTTCGTAGGCGCTGCGGCAGGCGGTCAGCCCCACCGTGCCCAGTTGGCTGTAGCCGCTCTTCGTGATCTCGGTGCGCAGGGCGCGGCGCAGCGTCTCGTTCCTGACGAACAGGTTGGACACCTGCAGACCTGCGAGGTTGAACGTCTTGCTCGGCGAGGTCGCGATGACGGCATCCACGTCCACCAGCCCGTAGCAGGTGTGCCCGTGCGCCGCCCAGACGAAGTCACAGTGAATCTCGTCCGAGACGACGATCACGCCGTGCCGCTTGCAAATTCTGCTGATCTCTTCAAGCTCCGCGCACGTCCAGACGCGACCGACGGGATTGTGGGGGCTGCACAGGAGGAAGAGCTTCACGTTCCCGCGTTCGATTTTCTGCTCGAAGTCTTCAAAGTCGATCGAATAACGCTCCCCTTCGTATTTCAGCGGGTTTTCCACCAGCCGCCTGCCGTTGTCTGC